>QHOW01000176.1 GCA_003219435.1 Verrucomicrobiota bacterium
AATGGAACGCTATTGCGCGGCGCATCCCAACAGCCCGGTCGCGATCCGTCATCCCCGGCTCTCCATTCGTGGCCGCACGTTCGTCGCGTTACTGGGCCCAGCTATTGAAGAAGGCATCGCTGGCTTCGGCGACACTGTCGAGGCCGCGCTACGCGCCTTTGATGCGCAATATTCACGGTCTCTCAGGCCGCCTGCCGATCGCGATTAGCACCCCAGCGACGTCCAGGCTGCCAATGCGGCCACCTTTTGATCCGCGCGCCATGGGCCGTCCACGGAATGTCCAAGCTCGGCGATCGCCCTGCGGATTTGAACGGGCGGCTGCCTAAGAAGATTCGACGCCCTTGGATACACATCTCGCTCAGCGAAAATCGCGCACTGAATTCCACGTGATCGCAAAGCGTCCTCCAAGACCATCCGGAACAAGCGTCCTTCCAATGCGTGGGCACGGATGTGCGGATTGGCGATCGACTCGGGATCGATGAGGCTTCCAACTACGAGTGCCGCGCGGTGAATCGCGCAGCCATCGTCGGTCCAGCGCTGGATAAGATCGGCAATCGATCTTTCGGTTGCGCGGCGCACACTTTGCACACGGCGCTTTAGCGTCGCCGCGTTGGTCTCCAACTTTCCCATCGCTGCGTGATAAGGTTGCCGCGTTTCTAGATTGCGTGGGTCGGAAAGATCGATCGCGCAACTCTCGCGCAAACGCGGCGAGCGAACGGAACCGTCGATGAGAATCGAAACAGCCCAGCCTGATTTCACGCGAAATCCGAGCGTTGTTCGTCCTGCTGTCATTATCGCCGCATGAATGGCGAGGACGTGGCTTTGATGACGCTCGCAGTCACAACTCCAGAAACGCGAACTTAATAAGCAACAGACCTGTGACTACGCCGAGAATCGCACCTGAGGGCACAACGTACGGAGCATCCATCGATTTGAACCCGCCCTTGGCCAGAAAGATTACCAGGGCAAATGAAAAGCCATAGAGCAATCCGTATCCGGCACCTTGCCACCATGCGCTCCGGCTGGTTAGTGACAGGCCGGTGAGAATACTCACGAGAATTCCCTTCAAGATCGCTGCAAAAAAAATCTGGGTCTTGAAAGGTTCGCCTGGTGCAAAGAAGATTCCAACACCGTCGAGTGCACCGATTATTCCGCCGATCACCACAACGACAACGACGTTCATTCTAGCTTTGCCTCACTTGCTCCGCCGATTGCACGAGCAAGAACAAGATTTCGGAAATAATTCTCTCTAAGCCTGTTAATCTCGCCTCGATTTTCAATAATACCCGAATTCATCGCCGCATGATGTGGATGGCGAGGATTCGGCTTTGATGACGGGCAAGCAAGTAATCGATGAAATCGCCGATGATCGAGTTCGGTTTATTGCCGAGCTTCGTCACCACGCGGCAGGTGAGTACACCGGTGCGTCCGTGCCATTCCAGATTGATCGCGCCATGTGCGGTTTCGCTGTGAATTTTTGCCCAGCCGTGCGGACGACCCGGACGTTGGTGTTCGGTAGGAAGCAAATCAAAGCGCCGGAGCTGCGGATCGGTCATGATTTTCTCGCGCAACGATCCACGTCCGCTCGTGATGACTTGGATCACCGTTTGCATTTCGCTCTCAGATTCAGCAGGAAATCAGTTCCTTTGCAATATTTGTTTAGGCGCAGGCTGTAGCCGTTGCCCTGTGGGCGACGCAACCCACGCGTGTTTAGGGCGCGAGTGCCGCGCTTCGCACAGCGAAGCGGCTACAGTAGCGAGCGAAACATGACGTAAACATCGACATATCCCGCCCGGGGATGACGAAATGCGCCCGGTAAAGTACCGACGATCTTGAAACCGAGTTGCTGCCAAACGTGGATCGCCGACGCATTTGTGGAGACAACAAAGTTGAATTGCACTGCGCGAAAACCGAGCCGGCGCGCCTCAGTGAGCGAATGCTCACCCATTCTTCGGCCTACTCCGAGTCCGCGCGCCTCCTGCGCAACCATATAGGCCGCATTGGCAACGTGCGCGCCTGGTCCTGCCTGGTTCGGTCTCAAAATATAAGTGCCGACAATCGGGCGATTTTTGACAGCTACTGTTGGGGACGGCGTTGCCGTCCCAGGGAAGCTAACAGCTTCCCCTACAGATTCTGCGCGCTGCTCGGCAACGTAAGTATGCGTGCTCGCGCCAAACCAATAAACCAGCGCCTCTTCACGGGACATCCCCGGATCAAATGCGTAGGTGTCGCCAGCGGCGATCACCTCATGAAAAATATTCCAGATGGCGTCGCGATCTCGTTCTGTAGCTGAGCGGATTTTCAGTCGTTTAAAAACCAAATATCCGGCTTTCCGGCCACACCGGCTTGCTGCATTCGCTGCCGCAAGTCTTCCGACGCCGCGAACTGTTTCGCCTTATTCAAGTCCTGCGCAGAAAAAAGCAAAACGACTTCATTTGGATCGTCGATGTTGCGCAGGAGACGTTCCTCTTTCAGGCCGGCGTTCGCCCGCGCAGAACCGTGCGCGTCATAAGCCGGTTTCCACTTGGCGAAGTTAGCAACTTTGTGACGAATTAATAAGTAATGCATAACATAATTTCTTTGCCCCTGATTCTGAGCGAGTCAATGCCGTTTGAAGTACTGCACCGCTTTTTCGTGTTTCTTCGCCGCTGCGCGTGTCTTGAATGTTCCGAGATTTCTTCGCTTCCCGGTCTTCGGGTTTTTCTTTCGCGAATACAATCGATAGCCGGACTTAATTTTCCTGATCATGATTCCTTTCTTTCTCGCGGCAATACAATGCCGGTTTTGCCGGCCCGCGTCTCAATTGTGAATGTCTTCAAATCTACTTTGGCCGGCCCGTTGGTCACCTTGCCGGAACGCACGTCGAAACATGAGTTGTGCCACGGGCAATGCACGTCGAAGCCCTCGAAGTCTCCTTCTGAGAGCGGACCGAAGCGGTGGGTGCAAAATTCCTGAAAGGCATAAAAATTTCCGTCCAGTTTCACGATTGCGATCACCTGGCCGTCAATTTCTACGCGCAATGTTTCTCTATCGCCCAAGCTCTCCGCTTCGGGGACCGGAACGAAAACCGCCTCGCCGTTTTCACCTCGCGTCAAGTGGAGCGTGTTTTCCGGTGTCGGCGTTCGCCGCTTGTGCCGGCCAACGCTGATGCCTTCGTCGTAAACGAGACGGCCACCGAGATAGCCAGACACAGATAGCAGCGCAATCCCAACCAGCGACAGAATCAGCGGTCCGACCGGCGTTGTAAGCGCATTGAGCGTGGAGGAGCGGACGCCCAGATTGATCCCATACAGCCCGACGACGATGAGATTCAAAGTCAGATGCGCAGTCGCGGTGCGTTTGCCCGGATGATCGTTGCGGATGTCTGTGTAATCGACCAGGCCCGGCACGGCCGCGATCAATGCTCCGATAATTCCGAGCAGCATCGCGTAAAACGCTTCGCGAACCAGACTTGGCGTCGATGGAAAAGCGAGGCTCCCCAGATCGAGCAACAAGCTGAGGATGAACAGCCCGATCGGGAAATGAACCAGCATCGGATGCAGTGGATGCCGGAGCGGTTTGCCTTCCAGGAAATCCTTCAGCATATCGATCTTACTCCGGTGGAAGATTCGCGCCGCCGGCCACGGCGATTTTGCGCCACTTCTTTTTCGACATTCGCGCAACGCTGATCCCGTAATCGTAAACCATCAGTCCGCCAAGGTACGCCGAGCCGATTAGCAGCGCCGTTCCGATGATCGAGAGTGCGAGCGGCGCGCCGGTGACGATAGTCTCTTTGCGAAACGTATTCACACGGAGTCCGAGATTGATCGCAAACAGCACGGCGACGACGAGATTTAAGATCATGTGATACAAACCGATTTTCCACGCTGGTTTTTCTTTTTTAATGCCGCTCCAGTCCACTACTCCCGTCGGCACAGCCAGCAACGACGCGACCAATCCGAAAATGATCGCGTAAAAAGAAAGTCGAACCATGGCGTTGCCGTTCCATCGCGAGAGGAGATCGAAGATCAGCGCGCCGGGCCACATCGCCATCGGCACGTGGACAAGAATCGGATGCAACGGATGCCCCAGCCACGTGCCCTTCAAAAAATCGAGCAACCATTTCATACGGCGAAGCGAAAAGCGTTCCTCTAACTCTTCGCGCCGCGATCTGCCTGTGCGCGCGTCAAAGTCGGCGCGGACGAATATGTCTCAGGAGGCGCAGATCAGCCACCCGGCACTTTGAGATTGAAGCTGAGCATCGTCCAATGGATTGCAACAAAGTGCTGGGTTAGCGACATCGAGTGGTTAGATGTCATGGTGTGTCAAACAGATGCGCTTCGGAAGGAGGCTGGTTGTATCCGGGTCGAAGGTAATTTGGGGTGAAGAAATCATCGATGTTGCCACTGCTGTTGCTCAACGTGAAGGGCACGAATCGCAACAAGTCGATGGCACGCATAAAAATGGACGCGTCGGCAGCCTTTAGATCGCGAACGCGCAGCGCTTCGTCATGCTCCTTCATCGCTTCTATTGTTTGAGTAACGGCTCTGTCGCGGTTCGGACTGAGTGTGAAAGTGAAGCTCTCCGTAAGCTTCGGTACCTCGCCGGCGGGAGATGACTGAGCGTAAGCGAAATGAGTGAACAGTAATGTTGCGCCGAAGACGACGGAAACCAACCATCGAGCAATGGGCGGAGTCGATGACATCTACCAAGAATTAGACCGCATGCTGCAGTCTATTTCCAGACACAACTCGAAAGGAGAGCGCCAGCAAGACACCGAGAATTGCGAGATCGAGCGCGAGATGGGTGGGGAAATTCCAGTTTTGGCTGGCGTGCCCGAAACAGCCGCAGGTGATGTCCAAGCCGCGGACTTTTGCGGCAATTGTCGCGACGAGGAAGACCCCGACGAGCGCGGTTAAGATCGACAAGCCACCGAGATAAAGACGACGCAGGATCAAGGCAAGACCGCAGAACATTTCCAGCCAGGGCAAATAAAACGCAAAGCCGACACCGATCGTCCACGGGAGAATTTTGTAATTGTCGATGTCGTTAGCGAATTGGACCGGATCGAGAACCTTGATTGCGCCGGCGTAAATGAAAATTCCGCCGATGATCACATCCACAATTCGCCAGACGAAATGTGGAATGTTTGATGTTTGATGTTTGATGTTTGATGTGTCGTTCACGTGCCCATCGGCCGCTGTCAGCGACCGTAGCTACAACATCTAAATTCGATGTTGAGTCTTTGGCGTTGCTTCATCTGTTCGTCTTGAGCCATTCTTCCCAGCCACCCTCGAGGACGAACACGTTTGGCAGTTGCGCTTCCTTGCGCAGGCGGCGGGCGACTTCGCGACTGGCGTTGCAACCCTGGCTGCTGCAGTAAACAACAATCTTTTTCTCGGGCGACCATGCTGCCAGAAACTGCGGCAGCAATTCACTCCAGCGGTCTTCGTTCAATAGCAGAGCGCTGGGAACATGATCGCTCGCGAATTCGTTGTCCGGCCGGGCATCCACCCAGATTGCATTTTCACCCCACGCTTGGGCTTGCGTCACGGTGACCATTTCCGAAGCGGGAATGGGCGACCGCCATGAAACTTTGTCCCCAAAATAGATCGCCTGGACGAGTCCGGGAACAAACGCAAGCGCCGCGACAAGCAGCGCCTGACGGACGAGTGAAGATTTCACCAAATCTTTCTCTATTTTTGAGCCAGCGCCTGCCTATTGAGGAACCGGCGGCGCATTGGTGATGCGCGCAGTGGCATAAAATATTTTTTGCGAATCTTCCGGTTGAATCGTCAGGGTCGAGGCAGTTTGCTTGTTCGTCTCCTGCGGTTTGACGTCGATCTTGAACTGGCCGTTACCGGTCTCTTCAACCTTCGTTTGAAAATCCGGACTCGATGACGTGACCTTGAGATGTTTGACTGGGAAATCTTTGGCTGCGCGCACGACGATCGTTTTTGACTTCGCCTCTTCGCCTTGTCCCCAAAACACAAACGTTGGAGCGATCTCGAGCTGCTGTGGGATCACTGCCTTCAGAGTGAGCACTGTGGTGACATTCGCCGGATCGTCGGTTGCCACCGTCACAGTTTTGACCTGGGTGCCGGTGCGTTCGCCGATGTTAAAGGTGGCCGTGATCTCACCTTTCTCTCCCGGCGGCACTTCCTCCTTCTGAGTTTGCGCGGCCGTGCAGCCGCAAGAAGTTTTGACTGATTTAAATTTCACCGGTTTATCTCCGGTATTCTGGTATTTGAAGTGACCTATCGCCTGCTTGTCAGTAGCGGCGGGATGTAATTCGATCGAGGTCTGGTCCCATTTCAATCCCGCGCGCGCGGTGAGACAAAGGACAATCAACAATGTGAAAGCGAAGATATGTGTTTTCATTTTTTTGAATAGAAGCGCCTAATATAGTCAGCAACGGCGTCCCGCCAAGTGCGAGGTGAAGCGCCGGTCAATTCAGTGTATCTCGCGCTGGAAAGCACTGAACAAACCGGACGGCGGGCCACCCAGTTTGCCTGCCCGCCGTAGCCTCGGC
>QHOW01000177.1 GCA_003219435.1 Verrucomicrobiota bacterium
ATGGCGTCATTCGTGCGCAGCCGTGTCGAACGCCAGTTAATTTCCATTACTTCGGCAAAGCGCTCGCCCACTTGCAACCAGTCGCCGACCTTGTAGGGCCGATTCAGTTGGATCGATATGCCGGCGATAATTCCGGCAAAAAAGTTCTGCCCGGCAAATCCGAGGATAATCGCGATAACCCCGGAGCCGGCGAGGACTCCCTTCAATTCTGCTTCGGCGTGATACCCTGCACTCAGGACCAAAAGCAGCGCGATTAGAAAAATGATCCCGCCGACAAGCTCACGGAGAAAATGAGGAATTGTTGTCTGCCGCTTCTTTTCGAAATAGAGATCCCAAACGTAACGATTCACCAGAGCCACGACGACCCCTGTGCTCAATAAGATCAGCGCTGCGCCAACGTGATTCCGCCAGGAGGCATGCACTCCATAAACGGCAAGAGCCGCGTAGAATGCCAGCGTCAGGCAGAAAAACCGAAACAGCAGCCCAAGGCGCACTCCCGCGCGCCGTTTTAGGAACCGGCCGATCCCGAGCGTGATAAAAAATGTGCCGATGAACACGATCGCCGTCATCGCATCCTGCTCCGCTTCAGATAACGCGTTAAACATCAGGCCGGGAGTATACCAGATGGCAATTCCGTGAAACAAGTTCTCTGGCGGGATACTTTGTAGGGCAGGCAGTCCGCCTGCGATTTAGGACGGCAGCCGGCGAGGTTGCCCTGCAATTCTATCTTGTTGGAACGATAATCAGCCAGGCCCAGGCGGCTAGGAAACAGAGGCCGCCGAGCGGTGTGACAGCACCGAGCCAGCGAAGATTGGTCAGCGCCATTAGGTACAAACTCCCGCTGAAAAGAAAAATGCCGGCAAAAAGCAGCCACCACGCGCCGCGATTCGCTGTACCGTATAGCGCAAGTACGAACAGCGCGATCGCGTGAATGAAATGATAAAGCACCGCCTTATTCCAGACATCGAGCATGCCGTGAGTTTCGAGCGTTGATCTGAGGCTATGTGCCCCAAACGCACCCAGCGCTACGGCCAGGAAGCAGAGTGCAGCTGCAATCCGAAAAAACAGGAGCGGCATCGTGATTGTTACGTTTTTAATGGTTCACTTATAGTAGATTGTCGAGATATACCCGGCGATCGAACGGGGCGAAAGCGTCGAGTTGCTCTCCTGTGCCGACAAAGCGTGTTGGAATTCCAAATTCATCCTGAATCGCAACGACGATCCCGCCCTTGCCGCTACCGTCGAGCTTTGTGACAATGAGACCGGTGAGGCCGATTGCGCTTTGGAATTCGCGAGCCTGACTGAGCGCGTTGCTGCCAGTGGTAGCATCCACGACCAGCAGGGTCTCGTGCGGCGCGTCTGAATCCTGTTTACCCAAAATACGTTTCATCTTTTGCAGCTCCGCCATCAGATTTATTTTTGTGTGCATTCGGCCAGCCGTATCGCATAAGAGAAATTGGACGCTCCGTTTGGTCGCCGCCTGATACGCTTCGTAGCAAAGCGCAGCCGGGTCGCTGTTATATTGGCCGCGGATCATTTCAACGCCGAGGCGTTCGGCCCAAACGCCAAGCTGTTCAATGGCCGCGGCACGAAAAGTATCGGCCGCTGCGAGTAGCACGGTAAATCGCTGTTGCTGGAGATAACGCGCCAGTTTGGCTGTGGACGTTGTCTTTCCAGTGCCGTTTACTCCCAGGAGCAAAATCACCTTCGGCTTTGCTGGCATTGGCCGAATGGGCTCCGGATTGGCCGGTAAAATGCGTGCGATTTCCTCGCGCACTACTTTCACAACGTCATTTATGCCCATGACCGACCAGGCCTCACGATCCTGGAGAGTCTTGCTGATTCGCAGTGTCATTGGCACTCCGAGATCGGCGCGGATGAGCGATTCCTCCAGCTCGTCCCAATCGATTGGCTTGCCGGCAAAATGTTGGGCGAGGGATTGAAGGAAGTTCACTTTATCGTTGAAGCGTTGAAGCGGCACAATAAGACACTTTAACGCTCAACGAATCACGATCCCTTTTTCACAGCTTCCCGCGCTGGCCGGTCTAAATCTTTTCGAACGCGATCAAGAATACCATTCACAAATCGGCCGGATTCGGCGCCGCCGAAAGTTTTCGCTAGCTCAATTGCTTCGTTGATCGAGACAACTGGCGGAATATCGTCGCGATAAAGCATCTCGTAGATCGCGAGCCGGAGAATATTGCGATCGACCGCTGAGATACGACGGAAATCATAATTTTCGCAGTAGCGTCGGATGCGTTCATCGACTTCCGGCAGGTGCGCGACCATCCCTTCGATCAGAGGCTGCGCAAACTCGCGAACGCGCGTCGTCGCGGGGCAAAATTTCCAAAAGTCCTCGATGTTCTCGGGCCCTTCGCCATGCTGGAGATCGCGCCAGAAATGATATTGGATCGCCGCTTCGCGCGCTCGCCGCCGTTTTCCCATAACATTATTTTGTGCGAAGCTCGGACATGACGTTGGCAATTTCTACCGCTGCCCGCGCGGCCTCGGTTCCGCGGTTGATTTTGTTTTCGAGGCAGCGCTCACGCGCCTGGGTTTCGTCATCAAAAGACAGCACGGCATTGATCACCGGCACGGCGTGATCAACCGCGATTCGCTGAAGCGCGTCAGTGACGGAGCGGCTCAGATTTTGTGCGTGGTCGGTTTTTCCCTTCAAAATTACGCCGCAGGCGATGATGGCGTCGGCGTTGTCCCCCGACGCAAGTTCGCGCACAACCACAGGAATTTCGAACGCCCCGGGCACCCGCTGGACGGAGACCGTCACGTTCGGTGCAAGCGTGCGCAATTCTTTCTTAGCATGATCGACCAAGCCCTGCACGTAGTGCGCGTTAAAATTGCTTGCCACGATCGCGAAACCACGTTTTCGGGCAGAGCGGCTCGGGCGCGGTGGAGTCAATTTCGACATTCGTGCTTAGTCATTTTGCCTCAGGTCTAGTCGTGGAGTTGCGCTATAAACCGAAAAATCGACAGAGCCTGATAGTGTGCTAGAGCAGATGCCCCATCTTCGATCTTTTGGTCTCAAGATATTTGGCGTTATGCGGATTGGCTTCGCTGCGTATCGGCACTTGTTCTACCATCTCCAGCCCGTAACCTTCGAGTCCGACAACTTTTTTTGGGTTATTGGTCAAAAAACGAAACCGGCGGACTCCGAGATCGAAAAGAATTTGCGCGCCGAGACCGTAATCGCGCAAATCGCTTGGGTAACCAAGCCTGGCATTTGCCTCCACCGTGTCCAGGCCTTCCTCCTGCAATTTGTAAGCGTGAATTTTTGCTGCGAGCCCGATACCACGCCCTTCCTGCCGCATGTAAACCAGAACGCCGCTGCTTTCCTCCTGGATTTGCCGAAGCGCCGCGTGCAGTTGATTTCCACAATCGCATCGCCGCGAACCGAAAACGTCTCCGGTGAGACATTGGCTGTGGACGCGCACCAGCGTTGGTTTGTTCTTGTCGATCTTGCCTTTCACGAGCGCGAGATGATGCTGACCATCGAGCTTCGAGCGGTACAGATGCAAATCAAAATCGCCGTAATCAGTCGGCATTTTTACGATCTGTTCCAGCTCCACGAGCTTTTCGCGGACGCGGCGGTGCGCGATCAAGTTTTGGATGGTGCAAATCCGCAGGCCATGCTTCCTGCGGAACTCCATCAGCTCCGGCAATCGCGCCATCGTGCCATCCTCGTGCAGAATCTCGCAGAGCACTCCAGCCGGTTGCAGCCCGGCCATGCGCGCGAGATCGACCGCCGCCTCGGTATGCCCGGCGCGGCGCAGCACACCGCCATCTTTCGCCCGCAATGGAAAAACGTGACCTGGTTGCACAAGGTCTTCCGGCGATGATTTTGAGTTGGCGATCGCCAGAATCGTCGTCGCCCGGTCATATGCGCTGATCCCGGTCGTCACGCCCCGGGCCGCGTCCACCGACACAGTAAAGTCGGTGCGATAAATTTCACGATTCTGTGCCACCATCCGTTTCAGGCCAAGCTGGTCTGCGCGTTCGTTCGAAACTGGCGCGCAAATCAAACCGCGACCATGCGTGGCCATGAAATTGACCGCTTCCGGTGTCACCTTCTCGGCCGCCATCACCAGATCACCTTCGTTTTCGCGGTCGGCGTCGTCAGTCACGATCACGATGCGGCCCTTGGCGATATCGCTTACTACATCGTCGATAGTGTCAAACTGAAATGTGTCCGCCGTCTTTGTAACCATCGGGAGTAATACCATTACGTCCGGCGCCCTAATGAGCAACTTCTACTGTTAGTCGCGGATTGGTTGAAGCGTTAAAGCGTTGAACCGTTGAAGCGGACAAGTCGCAACAAGAAGACAATTCACTGCCGCTTTAACTCTTCAACGCTTCAGCGCTTCAACGGATTTATTTCCCGCCTGTCGCCACGATCGGCTCCGCGCGATACATGTCACGGTTGCTGCCCTGGAACTCAGCTTTCAACCTCGCTTTGAAATGAGAAAGATCGACAAGGTCCCAACGCGTGAATTTCCAGCGTTGAGCCTTTGCCATCGAGCCCGGAGAACTCGATCCACCTTCGCGCCGCTCGTGTTCGAACCCGACGATGAAATGCACCGCGTCTTCGCCCACCTTGTTTGTCGCCTTTTTCGGCTCGAAATAAAATGTGCGGAAACTACTGTTGCGGCTGCCAGCCGCATAAAGCTTCGGGTCGAGATAGAAGACGCGTCTGCTCGCAAGATCGATAATCCGCAGATCGGGATAACCGGAGCGCTGCACTTTTCCGTCAATTGTGCGCGGAAAATCGCAGCTCAATCCAGGGGTTGAGTTGAGCAACTCGCGCAAAGTGTCTTCAAAATAACTACTCACTTCGTTGATACGCCCTACATTCTGGATCACGCTATCCGGCGCGTTCAATCGCTTGATCGTCTGGTCGCACGCTGCGCTGATCTGTTTTACCACACGCTGATCGGTTTCGTTTCGCGGATCGAATGTGAGAACTTTCTTGCCGGTCGTATCGAAAATCACTTCGCCGAACGCGATCCCGCGCAATTGTCGATCTTCATCGAGCAACCACGGAATCAGTTGATCGACCGGCGCTCTGGCTAGAGTTGTAGCCGGGGTCGGCTTGTCCGCCGTAGCCTTACGCGAAGGCTGGTCGGCGAAGGCGGGTGAGCCAGGCAGGAGCGCTGCTGAACTCAAAAGCGCAATGAGGAGAAAAAACGCTGCGATGCGGATCATTCACTGATTCAAAATCCGCATTCGCGATGAAACAAGAGCAATCGAATGAGCGCGAACAAGGAACGACGGCTTTCCAGCCGTCGTGTATATTTTGACGGATGGGAAGCCGTCCCCCCTTGATCCTCATTTGACGGATTGATTCCATTGTGACTACAGTGACCACATGACGGCGACACTGCGCGAAGCCAAGGCCAGACTTTCAGAAATGGTGAAACGCGCCAGCCGCGGCGAAGAAGTGGTGATCACCGTGCACGGGAAGGAAACAGCCAAGCTGGTGCCTATGCCGAAGCGCAACAAGAAGGCGAACAAGGAAAAGTGGTTAGCGGAGCTGGATGAGCTTCGCCGCAAGTACAGCACCGGCAAGGTTGGCATGACCGCACAGGAAATCCAAGATTGGGACCGCGCGGACGGTTTCTAAGCAGATGCGCTTCTGGGACAGTTCTGCTTTGGTAAAGCTTTATGTCGCGGAGCCGGATTCCGCACAATTCAGGCAACTGGCTACGGACCCTGAGATGCTTTTGATCTCAAGCTTTACGATCCACGAGTTGCATTGCGCGTTCTGGCGAAAGGAATTGTCAGGCGCCATCAGCGACGGCGCGGCAGAAATTTTGTTTGGAAAATTCTTACGGCAGATCGACGCTGGACGCTTCAAAGTCGTCACTTACGAACTCAAGACAAGAAATCGCGCGATCGACGTTGTCCGCCGTTGCTACCGCACACAACAGCCAATCGTCATTCGGAGCCTCGACGCATTGCAAATTGCCAGTGCGCTCGAGGGTGCGGCTTCCGAGATCGTGTCGGCGGATTTGCGCATGCGAAATGGGGGAGGTCTTTTCGGACTGCGTGTGTTGCCGGACTAACCTCGATGAACAAGTCTGGAAAAATTTTCGTCGCCGGTCATCGTGGGATGGTCGGCAGCGCGCTGGTGCGCCGGCTGGGGTCGGAAGGCTTCGCAAACTTGCTCGTTCGCAACAGGTCGAAACTGGATCTTACAAATGAATCCGCAGTCGCGGAATTTTTCGCTGAGGAAAAACCGGCTGTGGTAATTCTCGCGGCGGCAAAGGTTGGCGGCATCAAGCCGAACAACGATTTTCCAGTCGAATTCCTGCTCGAGAATCTGCGGATCCAGAACAACGTCATTCAGTCGGCCTACCAGACTGGCGTGCGTAAGCTGCTCTTTCTTGGAAGCTCCTGCATTTACCCGAAGTTCGCGCCGCAACCAATTCCAGAAACAGCCTTACTGAGCGGACCGCTCGAGCCAACGAATGAAGCCTATGCAATCGCGAAGATTGCCGGCATCAAGCTTTGTCAGGCGTACGCTCGCGAATACGGGGCGAACTTTATCTCTGCGATGCCGACGAATCTTTACGGCCCACACGACAACTTCGATCTGGAAACATCACACGCGCTTGCTGCGCTTCTGCGAAAAGCATACGAAGCCAAAACGCGGAAGGATCGAGAGCTGATCGTGTGGGGCTCTGGTGAACCGCGCCGCGAATTTCTGCATGTGGACGATCTGGCTCGGGTGCGGCGAAGACATCTTAATCCGCGACCTTGCGGAGTTGATCTGTGACGTCGTCGGTTTCGATGGTGAACTCGCCTTGGATACGACCAAGCCGGACGGCACGCCCCGAAAACTTCTCGATACGACCAAATTGCGTAACCTCGGCTGGCAGCCGACGATTCCTTTGCGGGACGGAATCGCGCAAACCTATGAGTGGTTCCTCGCAAACTGCGTGAAGTGATCATCGCAAAAAAGGGATCCATGGGGCTCATCCGACTCATGGACTTGGGTGCCAGTTTGACCCCGATAGGTTTCGGCGTTGACTGCGATTGCTTAGCCAGATGAAAAAATATTGCGCATCGGTGTTGTTGGAGTGGGCCATATCGGGAGCAATCACGCGCGGCTCTACGCCGAAATTCCATCGGCTGAATTTACTGCGGTATATGATGTCGATCTGACAAGAGGCAATGCGATCGGAAGAAAATTTGAAGCCGCGCCAACAAAATCGCTCGATGAGTTTATTGACATGGTTGACGCGGCTTCGGTGGCTACGCCGACCTACACACACTACGAGATTGCACGGTCTCTGCTCGCGCGTGGCAAACATGTGTTAGTCGAGAAACCAATCACCGACAACGCCGCGCATGCGGCCGAACTGACAGAACTGGCGGCGCGCAAAGGACTGATTTTGCAAGTCGGCCACGTCGAACGGTTCAATCCGGTTCTAAGCGCGCTGGAAAAGCATCTGACCCATCCGCGTTTTATCGAAGCGCATCGGCTCTCCCCTTACCCAGACCGCAGCACCGACATCGGCGTCGTTCTCGATTTAATGATTCACGATCTGGAAGTCATTTTACATTTCGTTTGTTCGCCCGTGCAGAGCATCGATGCGGTGGGCGTTCCGGTTTTGAGCCGCGGCGAAGACATTGCAAATGCGCGGCTGCGTTTCGGCAATGGTTGCGTAGCAAACGTAACGTCCAGTCGCATCAGTCCCGAACGCATGCGAAAGATTCGCGTTTTTCAGGAGGACGTATATCTCTCGCTCGATTATCAAAATCAGAGTGGCGAAATTTACCGGCGTGTTGGAGGCCGGATTACGCGGGACAAGGTCGAGATCGAGCGCGAAGAGCCGCTCAAACGTCAACTCACTTCCTTTATCGAATGCGCGAGCACCGGACGCCAGCCGCGCGTTTCCGGGTTCCAAGCGACAGCAGCGCTGGAGCTGGCGGTTGAAATCACGAAGCGGATCGCGAAATCCGAATGACGAATGAATGAGAAGGAATGACGAAGCACGAATGGCGAATGACGAAGGAATGACGAAATCCCAAGAGCAAAGCGCGCGCGAAAATCCCTTCGTCATTCGAGTTTCGTCATTATTTCGTCATTCGGATTTCGTCATTGGTCATTGGTCATTGCCTTGCTCGTCGTTCGCCTGCCACGCCGTAGCTCAGCGAAGGCGGGAGCTTCGTCATTTCTGATGACCATCTATTTTGTCGCTGGGGAAGCGAGCGCGGATAACCACGGAGCCGCGTTGATGCATTCTCTGCGCGGGTTGGATACAAATATTCAGTTCTTCGGGCGCGGCGGCCCCCGAATGCGAGCGATCGCCGGCGAGAAGTTCACCGACTGGCTCAACGACGCAGCCGTTCTGGGTTTGTGGGAGGTGATCAGGAGGTACGGGTATTTCCGGAAACAGTTTCGCGAAACGCTGAAGGAAATTCAGGAGAGCAAACCCGACGCCGTAGTGTTAATCGATTATCCGGGCTTTAATTTGCGCCTCGCGCGCGCGTTGCGAAATCGCGCGCCCGCGCAAAAAATCATTTACTACATCAGCCCGCAAGTGTGGGCGTGGAATCGCGGCCGAATCAAAAAGATGGCGCGCTTCCTCGATCTCGTGCTCTGCATTTTTCCGTTTGAAGCCGATCTCTACAAGAAATCAGGCTTGCGAACAGTATTTGTCGGCCACCCGATGGGCGAAAGGTTGCGCGCTCGGAAGTTCGATACTGAGCGCGACCCGAGTTTAATCGGACTTTTTCCGGGCAGCCGGATGCGCGAAGTCAGAAAAATTTTTCCGGTGCTACTCGAGGCAGCCGCTCTACTTCTGCGGCGTAACCCAGGTTTGCGCTTTGAAGTTGCGGCGGTATCCGACGCGCTTGCTGCGGAAATGAGCGAGATACTGGATCAACCCCGAGAGTCCGCCGATCGGACGGACTCGTACCGTGGCGAACTTTCGGGGCAGGACCGAAAAGTCATTCGGATCAAAGTTGGCGAAACAGCGGCAATTATGCAGCGCGCGTTTGTCGGCATCGTGGCCTCGGGGAGTGCCACGCTCGAGGCTGCTTATTTCCGGTTGCCATTCGTTCTGATTTATAAAGTGGCCTGGCCGACCTACCTGGCGGCGCGGCTCGTCGTAAACATCAAATATCTTGGCATGCCTAATTTGCTTGCAGACAAAGAAGTGGTTCCGGAATTCATCCAGCATCGGGCGAAATCCAAGGCCATTGCCAAAGCCGTATGGCGGTTAATGGAGAATGCAGATGCGCGGGAGCGAATGATTTCCGAGTTCGATGCAGTGGTCGCCAGCCTGGGCGGAAGCGGAGCCAGCGAAAGAGCAGCACAAGCAATTATTGCGGAACTCAAGGAGCGGCGGTTTCCAGACCGCAGGGGCGATATGGAGGCCGCTCTCCCTTGATTTGAGGGACGACATGAAACGAATTAACTGATCACGCGATGAAAATTTGGGATATTTCACGGACGCTCTCGGACAAGCTGGCGGAATGGCCGGGGGATGAGCCGTTTCATTTTCGATTAACGAAAACGCTGGCCGAAGGCCAAAGCGTCAATCTTGGTGGTATCAGCATGAGTGTTCACAACGGCACACATGCCGATGCCCAATTCCATTTTGATGCAAACGGCGAATCAATTGAGAAAGCGCCACTCGAAATTTATTTGGGCCGCGCGATCGTTGTCGATCTTACGGAAGCTTTCTCGCAGTCGAAAGAGAAACACCTGATTACCATCGAAGATCTCCAGCCGCATGCTGAGGAAATCGCGGAGACTTCGCGGCTTCTCATTAAAACCGGTAGATGGAATAATTCGGCTGTTTTTCCGGATCGAATTCCGGTGATCGCAGCGGATATCGCGGCATGGATGCAAAAAAATGGAGTCAAGCTTCTGGGCCTGGATCTGCCGTCCGTGGATGAGATCGATTCAAAATCATTGCAGAACCATCACGCGCTGTCCGGTGCCGGGATCGCGCTTATTGAATCGCTGGATCTGAGCCGCGTCGGATCAGGCATTTACAATTTGGCAGCATTGCCTTTAAAAATCGCCGGTGGCGATGGCGCGCCGATGCGCGCGATCCTCTGGCGCGATTAACTTCTGCCAGGTGTGGCACTACTCAATTGTCATTCCGAGCTCCGAAAGCTTTCGGGGCTGTCCTCAGCGGAGATCGCTTTGCCGCGCGAGAAGGGGATGCGCTGAGGACAGCGCACACTACAGCCCAGCGACATGACAGGGAGCCCGCTCGAAGACCGGCGAACGCTCTGGATTGTTGGTGCGGTCACGCTCCTTTTGTTTCTGATCGCCGATTTGCCCTGGCAGCTCGACGATTACGATCAGGCGAAGCAGGCATTTACGTCCTTCGAGATAATCAAGGAAGGACACTGGTTTTATCAGCGCACGCCACACGAACACGTGGCAACAAAGCCGCCGCTGGTCGGCTGGATTTCAGCCGCGCTGTTTGCGCTAACGCGATCGTGGGAAGTGGCGTGGCGACTGCCATCGTTTCTTGCTGCGGTTGCGATCGCAATCTTGTTATTTCGTGCCGGGCATTCAATGGACGGACATGGTGCAAACCGCCTCGCCCCTGGAGGGGGAGAGGATGAAGGTGAGGCATCATCTTCTTACGCAACAATTGTCGGCTTAATTGCCCTTAGCGCCTTCGGATTGAATCTGCTCAGCCCACGCCTGGCAACGCTCGTGCGCACAGACATGCCACTGGCGCTCGTGATTTTTCTGATCGGCTTATTGATCTGGCAAAAAATCCAACGGCAGGAGGAATGGAAACCGCGAGATCGAATTTACATCTTTGCACTGCTCACGGCCGCGATGCTGATCAAGGGTCCGATTGTTTACGCGTTTTTGCTGCCTGGCGTTGCGCTGTTTCAATGGCGTACTGGTAGGGCGCGACCGCCGGGCGCGCCGTTCCAAAGCCGCATCAGCGCCTGGTCCGGTTGGTGGCCATGGATTGCTTCTCTGGGCGTCTTTCTTCTGTGGGTGATCGGCGGAATTCTTTTTCAGCCCGGGTTCGTCGACGAAGTCGTCATTCGCGAATTCATAGGGCGCTTTGGCGAAACAATTCATCGGCCGCAGCCGCTTTACTTTTATTTGCCGCATCTGCTCCACAAATTTACTCCCTGGAGCGTCCTGATGATCGCGCTAGCCGCTTTTGATCTTGCATCGCGTCGATGGAGGATTGGCGTTGCGTTTCGCGAAATGTCGCCTGCAACTTTTTGGCTGC
>QHOW01000178.1 GCA_003219435.1 Verrucomicrobiota bacterium
CTTCCATATCGGCGAATCGATGACCGGCGAAGCTGGCCAGTTGCTCCGACGACTCGGCTTGGAGGAGAAAATGTTGAGCGCCAACTATCCGGTGAAACATGGCGTGAAAGTTTATGGATCGGAGGGGGCGAACACCTGGTTCATTCCCGTCTCCGCGCGCACTCCGAACTGGAAGCTGATCCCTGGGACAACATGGCAGGTTCGTCGCAGTCATTTCGATGGCATGATGCTCGAGGAGGCCGAGGCGCGGGGCGCCAACGTTGTTCGAGGCAAAGCGGTGAAGCCGCTCCTTGGCGAGGACGGCGGCATGCGCGGCGTGACAATGCGCCGGCCCGATGGCAGCCATGAGGACATTGAAGCGGAAGTGACGCTCGATTGCTCCGGCTTGGCCACGTTTCTTGCCAATCAGCGCGTGACAGGGCCGAAATATGTCGGCAATTACGACAAACAGGTCGCCTTTTTCTCTCACGCTACCGGCGCGATCCGCGACAGCGGCTCGTCTGGCGAACACGCGAAAAATAACACGCTCATCTTTTACTTGAAGAAGTTCCACTGGGCTTGGTTTATTCCGATTGATGACGAGGTGGTAAGCCTCGGAGTGGTGGTACCAACCGCCACCTTTCAGGAATCAAGGCAAACTACCGATGAGTTCTTCCGCAGCGCTCTTCCCGGGATCAATCCCGATCTCGCGCGCCGCATTTCCGACATACGGCTGGTCGAAAAAGTACATGTCATCCCCAACTACTCCTATCAAGTCCGCCGTTTCTGCGGGAAAGGTTATATTTGCGTCGGCGACGCGCATCGTTTCATCGATCCGATCTTTTCCTTTGGCATTTCGGCCGCCCTGCGGGAAGCGGAGTTTGCCGTGCCTCATGTGCTGGCATATCTCGAGGGCAAAGGACGCCACCTTGCCAATCCATTCGCCGAGCACATGCTCTTTTGCGAGAAGGGAATCGATAACCTCGAGGACATGGTTGACCTCTTTTGGGAACAACCTTTTGCCTTTGCGACTTTTGTCCATCACCGCTATCGCGAGGAGTTGATCGATGCCTTCGCTGGACGGGTCTATGAGAGCGAGCACCAGCCTTCGCCTGCTATTTTCACATTCCGTAAGATGCTCAAGCGGACGCGGGAGTATGAGCACGAAGACGATTATTCCATTCCGGTCGGTTCGCGCTTTCACCCTGAGCGCGCCGCTATATGGGAACCTAACTCCCCGCTCTCGAATACCGAGGAATGGATGTTAGCGCACTCGTCCTGACTGCGAGTGAGCGCGAATCGCTAGCCTCTTAATTTCAATTCGAACGAAGGTAAGAGACGACCCCGGAATGCTTGCTTCGGCTTTCTTTGCTGTTATCTCTACGCCGCCTGTTTTTCAAGTTGTATCGCCAAGGACCTCCGGCGATACGGGGGCGGACGAATCGTGAGAAGCAGCGCTGACCCGCGAGGCGAGCAGCGTCTGGGCCCGCTTGAAGTCGTCCGGTATTCCGATGTCGATGAAGAGTCCCGTGCAAATCAATCCATAAACTCCGTGATCGAGAAGGCATGGAAAAACCTCCCTCTCGAGGGAGATCGCCGTGCCCGCCGGTAACCCGCGCACAATCTGCTTTCGAAGCAAATAAACGCCGGCATTGATCAGACCTGGGCCGGCTCCGACACCCTTTTCGATAAACTGAGTGACGCGGCCGTCGTGATCGAGTGCCACACTTCCATAGCGAGTGACATCGGCGACTGCCTGCAGCACGACCACCAAATCGGCATCTTTGGCCCTGAAGAGCTCCAGCATTGGAACAAGGCTCCACTCCACGTAGCTGTCGCCATTAAGAACGAGAACTGGGTCGCTGATGAGTGGTTCGGCCAGCTTGAGGGCTCCTCCAGTTCCTAATGGCTCGGGCTCTCTGGAGTAGCGGATACGCATTGCAAGCTTATTTCCAGATCCGAAGTAGCTTTCAATTTTCTCGGCCATGTAGCCCGTTCCCAGAATCACGTCACCGACTCCCTGACACCCGAGCCTCTCGATCAATAGCTGGAGAAAAGGCTTCCCCCCAATTGGTGCCATCGACTTTGGCCGGTCAGCGAGCACCGGGCGCAGTCGGGTGCCGGCCCCGCCACAGAGTACGAAAGCGCGAACCGTGCCGCTTGGAATCTCTGGGTTATCCTCCAGTTTTTTCATCATTGTCGCAAAACAAAAGTAAGCGCCCTGAGATTTGGACTCCACTATGGGAAGCGAGTGCCTAACTAGTTAATCTTTTCAGTATAGCACGAAACGGGGCAATATAGAATGTTTGTGAAGTCGCTTTGTTGAATGATCAATCGCAGGGAAAGTTTCCATAGTTCCGGCATTGAACCATTGAGCATTGAAGAGAAGCCCATTGCAATCTCTGCGATAGCAACCGAGGACTGGCCCCGACTATGATCGGTGCTGAAAGAACGAAGCACTCTTTCTCTTCGGCGAAAAGCCGCTAGTCTTGAGTCGAAGTCGCCTGACTCTCGGACGCCGGGCTGCAGGCTAGTGGCCATGAATAACCGGCGGAAATTGGCAAGTTGGCTGCAAGGTGGCATCGAGCAGCTGTTTCCCAATTGGACGCACCGGCGACACCGGAATAGATAGGAGCGGCAGTGGATCAACCCCGAATTTAGCCCCTTCTGGAAAACCGATCAGCCGCAAAAGGAACTCGTTGAAGCGATCGACTCCGGCTGGTTCCCGAAAAATCAACGCGTCATCGACGTGGGTTGCGGGAAGGGTGAGGTTAGCCGGTGGCTGGCTGCCCAGGGTTTTGCTGTTCTGGGGCTCGACTACAGCGCCGCGGCGATTGAGAACTGCCGCCGGCTCTCCGCCGGACACCCCAACGCACCCACCTTTGATGTCGCCGACCTTTGCGACAAGGATCTGCGATTGGTACCGGCGTTCAGCCTGATCGACCGCGGTTGCTTCCACCGTATCGTCGGGAACCTTCGCCCCGTCTTTGCTCAGAACATCGCTCACGCCACTGTTGAGGGTAGCCATTTCCTCCTGCTTGCCGGGACTTTCCAAGATGCGCGGGTCGTGAACTATGGCGGCGTCCGCTCCGAGCAAGAACTTCGAGAACACGTCGGGGCGATTTTTGGCAAGCACTTCATCATCGAGCGAGCAGAACCAGCTTTAATTAACGCCAGCGGGGGCCAGGAGGCAACGCCCGCTGTGGCTTTCTGGATGGTCCGCAAATCCAAGTCGTCCACATCTGACTAGCGGGGAAAGATTAAAGCTGGACTTGTGAACAACCGGGCGATTTTATGAGTGCTGGGCGGAGAGAACACAAAGGTTCGCCTAGCGCTGCCGCCCCAGATTGATCCTAAACCATACCGTTTCCTACTGGACCCCAAGCGCATTAAGAACGGCAGCAGAGCCCACGTCCCTGAAAGAACCAGCGCCTGGGACCACGGATCAATCCTCTTTAGGGGAAGTATCTGCTCGAACCGACGAAGCAAAAGACAGCATCAGAAGCCGTCGGCTTTATGGCACCCGCGTAAACTACTGCTCTGGTACTCCCGAGCGATCAGTTTCGCGTTTGGCTGAAAACGTGGGAATACCCTCCTGGACCGAAGGTTTCGCCTCTGCTGTTGGCCCGGTCGGCGTTTTGGCCGCAATTAACTCTCCCAGCCGCCGCAGGGTCGCGAAGTTTTCCGCGATGAGTTCCTCGTCTTCGATCCGAATGCCCAAATCGGTTTCCAAAAATGCAACCAAGCGAACAATAGCGAGAGAGTCAATCTGTAGCGGCTCGTCTTCATCTTTTATCGGGGGCAAGGGAAGACGGTTGCTATCGATGTAGTCTTTAAGTTTCCGTGGTATCTCCATGATTTTAATGTCGTAGTTTGCCAACTTCGCAGACTTTAGCAAGTCTCTTGCTGGACAGGATGGTGATCAGTGCCGTCCTGTCCGAACTTGACGAATTACCGCGCTCCCATCCATTCCTCGGTTGTCCCGACGGGGGAATTAGGTTCCCAAAGAGCCGCTCGCTCCGGGTGAAAGCGTGAACCGATTGGCACAGAGTAGTCATCCTGGTCATACTCGCGAGTGCGCTTAAGCATCTTGCGGAACGCGAGGACGGCCCGTGAAGGCTGATGCTCAGTTGGATAAATCCGTCCGGCAAAGGCGTCGGTTAATAAGTCAGGATAACGATGATAAACGAAAGTCGCGAAAGCGAACGGCTGTTCCCAGAACAGGTCGATCATGTCTTCAAGATTATCAATCCCTTTCTCGCAGAAAACCTGGTGCTCGGCAAAAGGGTTTTCCCCGTTACGCCTCTTGCCCTCCAGGTACTCGCGGACAAGCGGCGCGGCAAACTCCCCTTCACGCATGGTCACCGTTAGGCCGAAAGAAAATATCGGATCGATGAAACGGTGCGCGTCACCGATGCAAATAAAGCCCTTCCCGCAGAAGCCGCGCACCTGGTAGGAGTAGTTGGGGATAACATGCACCTTCTCAACTAACTTCATCTCGGGAATACGACGCCGGATTTCCGGGTTGATGTTGTAAAGCTCATTCCGGAAGAACTCTTCGGGAGTTTGCTTTTTCGAAAGGAAGTCAGCCCGAGGCGTGACCATCCCGACGCTGACGACGTCCTTATCGAGTGGGATGAACCAGGCCCAGTGAAACTTCTTCGCGTAAAAGATCAGAGTGTTGTCTTTCGCCTCTTCGCCCGAAACACCTGAGCCACGGACGGCACCGGTGACTTGCGAGAAAAAGGCGACTTGCTTGTCGTAGTTGCCCAAATATTTCG
>QHOW01000080.1:0-18585 GCA_003219435.1 Verrucomicrobiota bacterium
CGCAGTTGCGCCGGCTCGTACGTTTGGTGAAGAAATATTCTCGCCGGAATTTGGACGCGAATTCTCCAAGCGGCCTGATCTTGACGGTCCTGACCGCGGAGCAACACACTGCATATGACTCGCGTGAGGATCGCGCCGTGCGTGAAGCTTTACGAAAAATTCGAAACCGTTTGCTACTCGACAGCATCGTTTACAACCCAGCTAATCGCATAGAGAAGCTGACCAAAGACAAAGACGCCACGAAGCTCAACGCGCTTGTCAATCAAATCGCGAGTTCGCTCAAAACACTGGACGTTCTGGACAAACCCAACTGTCGACGGTCCGAAGCGCTCAAAGCGTGGAAGGAGGTTTTCAAAACCGATTACTTCGACACGGAGATCGAAGACACCGAGAAAAACGAGAAAGATGAGGCGGAGACGGCTGTTGCTGGCTTTCCGAATATTGCGAAACCTTGGTGTACTTGATGCGGTGGTATTGGAACAGCGAAAACGGAAATGAAGAAGCGGCGAAATTTCAAAAAGCATTCCCGACGCTTGCGCTTGAATTCGAGCGGAACACCCATTCCGCGTGTGTCAGAGGCGTTTTGCCCATCACGCCAAATATTGGTTACACCGTGTCCCTAAAGCTTCCGTCAAACTATCCGAAGGGCATACCTACGCTGTGGATCGCGCGCAATGAAATTCCCTGGCTGGCAGATCGGCATATCAACGAAGCCAGCGGCGAAGGGTGTCTCTGCGTTAGAAGCGAATATCGTCTCCATTGGCCGATTGGCTCAGATCTCGCGACTTTCATCGATCGGCTGGTTCGACCGTATTTTGCAGCGCAGCTTTTTTATGAAACGCACGGGTATTGGCCAAAAAACGCTGCGCGTTCACACGGCAAAGATGGAATCATCGAAGCATATCGCGAACTATCAATCCCGTTTGGTAATGATTCGAGCCAGATCATTGAAAACCTGATGCGACTTCTTGCGCGCAAAGGCCCGCCAAAGGGGCATGAGCTGTGTCCGTGTGGAAGCGGTCTACGTCTACGGAACTGCCACTTTGACGTTTTGCAGCGACTGCGAAACAATATCGCACCAGAACACGCCAAAGCCGATCTCGAAATGATGTTTCCGAGTATTCCGCGCGAGAATGAAAGACGAGACTCGCATTTCCTCGTGCGAAGCAATAGAATGAAATGACATGCTGGCAACAAAGTGTGAAATCCGGTTGGGTGATTGCAGCGAAGTTCTTCGCGAATATCCTGACAAGTTTTTCGATCTGATTGTGACTTCGCCCCCGTACGCGGACAGTCGCGCTCGGACTTATGGCGGAATTAAGCCGACACAGTATGTCGACTGGTTTTTACCGCGGGCGAAGGAATTTCTCCGGGTTCTGAAACCGAGCGGCACATTCATTCTAAACATCAAAGAGAAGGTCGTCGCGGGCGAGCGGCACACCTACGTGCTTGAACTGATTCTTGGAATGCGGAAACAGGGCTGGTTGTGGACCGAGGAATTCATTTGGCATAAGAAAAATTGTCATCCAGGAAAGTGGCCCAACCGATTTCGCGACGCCTGGGAACGATGTCTTCAGTTTAATAAGTCGCCGAACTTCAAAATGAATCAAGACGCGGTGATGGTCCCGATGGGCAAGTGGGCAGAGACGCGTTTGAAGTCGTTAGGAAAAAATGACGTCGTTCGATTCGATTCGCAGGTTGGAAGTGGATTTGGAAAGAATATCGCGAACTGGTTGAATCGCGACAAAGCATATCCGAGCAACGTGCTTCACTTTGCGACTGAATGCGGCAACAAAGGTCATTCTGCAGCGTTTCCGAAGGCGCTTCCGAAATGGTTCATTAAACTGTTTACCGATGAGGGTGATTGGGTGCTCGATCCATTCGTTGGTTCAGGCACGACGTGCGAAGCCGCGCGCGAATTGCTCCGAAACTCAGTCGGTATCGATCTAATGCCGGAATATTATGCAATGGCCAAGTCTGCGAACGAAGGTTCCGATCTAAGGCTGTTCGAGTCGCCGCCGAAGAAATATGCCAAAGATAACGGAACGAGAAATCGTCGAGTACATCGAGCAGCACATTGAGTCGTTCCACTCACGCCGACTTGAAAGTCTCACGAAGCTAAAGCTGCGAAACGTCATCGCGCGCAAGAACCCGTACTTGTTTCGCGCGAAGAACATTGTTTCCGGTCCCGAACTCGTCCGCAGTTTCTTAGACGCATATCTTTCGTCGCAAGAAGAGGGCATTTTTGGGACATTTCTTGAGGGTTTGGCGCGTTTCGTCTGCGAGCGCGTTTACGACGGCCACAAA
This sequence comes from Verrucomicrobiota bacterium, assembly GCA_003219435.1. Taxonomy (GTDB): domain Bacteria; phylum Verrucomicrobiota; class Verrucomicrobiia; order Chthoniobacterales; family UBA10450; genus Udaeobacter. The sequence continues at coordinate 2,308 of QHOW01000080.1, forward strand.
TCTTCGGCTGAAGGGATCGATCTCGAATTCACGACCAAAGGCGTGACTTACATCGTCTCGATCAAATCAGGACCGAACTGGGGCAATGCCGGTCAGATTCGCCGGATGGTCGACAACTTCCGCAAAGCGAAACGAATTCTCGGTACAAATGTTAGCGGCCAAACTGTTGTTGCGGTCAACGGATGTTGCTACGGGAAAACGCGCGTTGCGGATCAAGGCGATTATTTGAAATTGTGCGGCCAAGAATTTTGGGAATTCATTTCCGGCAACCGGAATCTGTACATCGACATCATCGAGCCGCTCGGCCATCGAGCGAAAGAGCGCAACGAAGCGTTTCAAGCTGAATACGCAAAAGTAATCACTCGCTTTACTGGTGAATTTATCGGCGACTTCTGCACCACCGATGGGGCGATCGTTTGGGAGAAAGTTCTGAAGTTAAATTCGGGCGCGGAGAAATGAGCGCTGCGCGCGTATGATTGGACACACGGGTACACCTCGATACAGTGCGTGGCCGCCACCTCGGCGGAGAAAGTTTTAATGAACAAACTCGACGCGCAACGACAAAAAGAAATTCAGCAGGCGGAGGAACTGCTTTTCGCCGGGCCGCAGGCGCTTGGTTTCGCCAAAGGTCTTTTCCAGGGTCATTTCGTAGCCGATTGGGTGATGCCTTACCCACGCATGCCGGCAGCGCAACAAACCGAGTTGGACAAATCGCTGGCGGAACTCCGGCAATTTCTCGACGAGGATCTTGATCCTGCGGAGATAGATCGACAGGCAGAGATTCCGCCGAAGATCATTGCTGGTCTCGGGCGCGTCGGCGTGCTCGGTGCGACTGCGTCAGCGGAATACGGCGGACTGGGCCTTACGCAAATGGCTAACTGTAAGCTCCTGGAGGAAATCGGATGTCGGTGCGCATCCACATCGGTTTTTGTAAACGCGCACCATTCCATCGGGATCCGCGCGCTGCTGCTTTTTGGCACCCATGAGCAAAAGCAGAAGTGGCTGCCGAAGCTTGTGACGGGCGAACAGCTCGGCGCTTTTGCGCTTACCGAGCACGAAGCCGGCTCGGATGCGGCCAATGTTCAGATGACCGCGACGCCAAGCGAGGATGGTTCGCATTTCGTTTTGAACGGCGAAAAGCGCTACATCACCAATGCTTCGATCGCGCAGGTGTTGACGGTAATGGCGCGCACGCCGGTGCCTGGAAAAGAAGGCAAAACCGCGATCACCGCTTTTTTGGTTACGCCCGATATGCCAGGGTTCGAGATTCTGGAAGCGCGGATGCCGAAAATGGGAATCCGCGGCACAGCCACGGGGCGCTTCGCGATGCGGAATGTGAAAGTGCCGAAGGAAAACATTCTCGGGCCGCCGGGGAAGGGATTGAAGATCGCGCTGACCGTTCTCGATTTTGGCCGGACAACATTCGGCGCGTGTTGCACCGGCGCGGCGAAAACCTGTTTACAGCTGGCGATCGGCCACGCGAAGACACGCAAACAGTTCAACAAAACGCTCAGTGAATTTGATCTCGTTAAAAAGAAGATCGCGCGCATGGCAGCAGACGCTTACGCGATGGACGCGATGACCACCATCACTGCGTCTCTCATCGATCGCGGGCTGGAAGATTACATGATCGAAACCGCCATGCTCAAAGTCTTCACGACCGAGCGGCTCTGGGAGTGCGTCAACGAAGCTTTTCAGATTCATGGTGGGTCGGCGTACTTTGTCGATCTTCCTCTGGAGAGAATGCTGCGCGACGCACGCATCAACCAAATCGGTGAAGGCAGCAATGAAGTGTTGACTTCGTTTATTGCGCTGGTGGGGATGCGCGGGCCGGGCATGGAGTTCAAGGAAATTTACGACACGATGATGAAACCATCGCGCGACCGGGTAAGCAAAGCCTGGGCTGCGGGGATGAACCGGCTTGGCGCGGCCATCCGCGTGCCTGATGTGCCGGTTCGAAGCGAAGAGCTTCGCGCTCAAGCGCGGCAACTCGGTCGCTTGATTTGGCGTTTTAACTTTGCCGTTAATCGTGCGTTGATCACTTATCGCGAACCAATTCTCGATATGCAGCTAGTTCAGGAACGGATTGCTGGCGCGGCCATGGATCTTTTTGCCTCGACCTGTGTGGTTAGCCGTCTGGATGCGGAGGTTCAGCTCGCGCGTCGCAATGGAGATTCCGCGGCACCCGATCACTCCGCAGCCGATCTGTTCCTTTGCCAATCGTTTCGCCGAATTCGTCGCTTCCTCGGCGGACTTACGGATAACGACGACAAATCATTGCTCGCCGCAGCCAATTCGGTTTTGGGTAAGCCTCGCAGGTAAATTTGGCCGCTCGCATTTACACTGACAAAGACGCCGATCTTCGCTGGTTGAAGGGCAAAACGTGCGCGGTGATCGGCTTCGGTGCGCAAGGACGCGCGCACGCCCTCAACCTCAAGGACAGCGGAATTAAGGTAGTCGTCGGGCTTTATCCTGGGAGCAAGTCCCGGGTGCGCGCCAGACGGAGCGGTCTCAAAGTGCTCGGCACAGCGGAAGCGGCGCGGGGCGCGGATATTCTTTTTCTGGCGCTTTCGGACACGCAAATGCCTGCCATTTACGCGGAACAGATCGCTCCGCATCTGCGTCGCGGCCAGACTCTGCTCTTTGCGCATGGCTTTGCGATTCATTATCGCATGATTGTGCCGCGCAGAGATGTGGATGTCATAATGGTCGCGCCGAAAGGTCTCGGACCGATGGTGCGCCGGGAATTTCTACGAGGCCGTGGCGCGCCCGGACTGATAGCGGTTCACCAAAATCCAAGCAGGCGTGCAAAGCAAACGGCTCTGGCTTGGGCGAAGGGAATCGGGTGCACGCGCGCCGGTGTGCTGGAGACGACTTTCCGGGAGGAAACAGAAACCGATCTTTTTGGAGAACAAGCGGTGCTTTGCGGCGGCACGAGCGCGCTGATTCGCGCTGGTTTTGATGCGCTTGTTCGCGCGGGATATCCACCCGAGCTGGCCTATTTCGAATGTCTGCACGAGCTCAAGTTTATCGTCGATCTCATCCACGAAGCCGGGATTGCCGGGATGCGCCGCTTGATATCCGATACCGCTAGGTGGGGCGAGCTCACGGTTGGTCAAAAAATTATCGATCAGACCGTGCGAAAACACATGAGGGCGGCTCTGCGAGAAATCCGGTCAGGAAAGTTTGCGCGCGAATTTATTGAGGAAATGAAAACCGGCAGGCGACGTTACGCGAAGTTGCTGCGCAAAGTAGAAAAGCATCCCATCGAAAAAGTCGGCGTGCGATTGCGGCGCCGGATGAGCTGGAAAAAAGAAACAAAACTCCGTTAAGCCTGAAAGTTCTCAGGGTCATTCGGCCCAAAGAAAATGTTCCAGGCGCAAGCGGTTGAGACGCGTTTTTGCTTCTTCACTCCGGCTGCCCCCGGCCGCGGCGAGTTTTTCGTATACAGCAGCAGCAGATTCCCATTTTGAATCGTCCTCCAATAGGCGCGCCGCATTAAATCCTGCTTTGTAATACCAAAACAGTTCGCTTCTCCCATCGGGACGTGTCTCCTCCTCCAGGACTTTGTAGAACGTTGCAAGGGCGCCGGCCCGGTCATTTTTCTTCTCAAGGCAAAGAGCCTTTTTAAAAAGCGCCTGGTTGCGCCAGTGAATCGGCGTGTTCTTGTCGGATGCCAACTGCTCGTAAATTTCCAGCGCGCGCTGGTAATTTTCAGGATGACTCCCAGCCATCTCGAAGAAAATGTCTCCCTTGCCGCAAAGCGCCTCCCGTTTCTCGGATGGCCCGGCATCGCTCTTTAACACCTCATCATATAAGACAAGAGCATCCTGGGGCTTGCCCAGCTTGCGCTCGATAATGGCTTGCTCGTTGCGCGCCGCCCATCGCAGTGCGCCATTCAATCGCACGACCTGATCGAACAGGACAATCGCCCGATCAAGCGAACGCTCGCCCATGCTCGACATGGCTGATTCGGCCGCGAAAAAGAGAGCGTTTTCGCCCATCGAATTATCCGGATTCTCTTGTGCGAGAATCTCAAACTGCGTCTGCGCATTTGCGAAATCCTGGCGCCGATAAAAAATCTCCGCCAGTTTCATTCGAACTTCCGGAGCGAACGGGGAGGCGCCATGTTGTTCAAGGAAACGCTTTACAAGCTCGATGACTTTTGTCTCATCGGTGCCGGCTGAGTCCTCGATCCAGATCATGAGATAATCCGCGCGTTCCGTCGCCGCCGCTGTTGGCTTTGAATCCGCCGCGCGCGCCAGATCTGTTCGTGCTTCTTCGATACGCGGCGGTGAAGAATGGAAGGCCAGCTCAGCCAGGCTGACCCAAGCCTCCGAGACACGGGGACTTTTTGGGAAATCGCGAATAAATTGCTTCAGCTCTCTGGCCGCTTTGTTATCGCCTTTGGCAGCTTGCATCAACGCCTCCTCCAAACGCAAATCGGCGCGGGATTCTTCGTCCACGCCTTGTCTTTCCAGTTCGTCGTAATTAGCCGCCAAACGCTCGTGGTCGCCGAGTTGCAACCAGCCGGCTGACGCATTAAGCAGCGCAACCTTCGCCCATGGTGAATTGGAATGGCCTATTTGTTCGAAGGCCGCTGTCGCCACTTCAAATCTCTTCGCTAGATACTGGGTTTTCGCGGCCAAGAGGTTGAGCCGATCCACCAAGAGCAGGTCCGGATGCAGCAGGCGCGCGTCATCCAGGATTGCAATCGCCTCATCGAAATGCCGGTCCTCCGCTTCGAGTTGCGCGAAGTCCAATAGAGCGCCTACCACTTCAGGCGGCTTTACGTCAGTGCGCTGCACATCGCGAAACAACTGCCGCGCGCGATCCCGGCGGCCGGCCCGAGTTTCCAATCGCGCAAGGTACCATCGCGCGAACGTTCGACGCGGTTGTTCTGGATTGCGCACCCATTTCTCCAGTTCGCTGCGTGACGGTTTGCGCTCCGCGCGATACAGCTCGTCCAGTCTTGCGAACAAAACAGATAAATCTGGATCTGTCGGATAACGGTTGATAAACTCCTCGATCAAATCATCCGCGGCGTCCGGCGTTTCGAGCTGCACGTGCGCGTCAACCATACCGAAAAGTGCCGCGATCAGACTAGCATGGGGGACGTTCGCGGGTGTTTTCAGGAGTTCCTCAAATTGACTCGCTGCTTTTTCCGGCCGTTGCAAAATCAGCTCCAAACGCCCGGCCAAAAATCGACGCTCATTTTGTTCCCCAACCGACTCGGGCCGCATTTCATCCAGAATACGGCGCGCATTGATAGCGTCTCCCTTATCGAGGTACAATTTTGCCAGGCGGAGTTGCGCCCGGGTAGCCCATTCTTTGTCATGAGTGAGAAGGCTAAATTTTGCCAGCGCTTCATCCGGTCTTCCCAACGCGCGCAGCATTTCCGCTGCGCCAAAAGTGGCTGCCTTCTGAAAGGATGAGCTTTGATCCAACGCCAGTTCTTCGTAGAGCGGCAGCGCATCAGCCCATCGATGCAGGCTGGCGAAAGCCTGGGCACGCCAAAACTTCGCCCATGGAAGCTTCCGCAGCCGGGGATCCGCCAGGAACACCAAAGCCGCCTCTTCCTGTTTCGCACCTACGTAAGCTTCGGCGAGTTCCTCGGCCACCGCGCGCCACTCTGGATCGGGCAAATTCTTGTTGAGCAACGTTTCCAGGCGCGCGACCGCAACCTCCGGCACGCCCTGTGCGAGCGGGGCCGCGGCTTCCCCCAGCTCGGTCGAAATCTCCCCGCGCGCGGCTGAGGCCAGTGCGATGAGACTTATGAGAGTTATATGCCTTATACGTCTCATTTTCTTTCTAGAATTGGCCGCAGATATCGCCCCGTATGACTACCCGGAAGACCGGCAATCTCCTCCGGCGGACCCGTTCCTACGATCTCACCGCCGCGCTCGCCACCTTCGGGTCCAAGGTCAATGATCCAGTCTGCGCACTTAATCATCTCGAGATTGTGTTCGATCACTATCACCGTGTTACCGGCATTGCGCAGCTTCATCAACACTTGCAGCAATTTTTCGATATCGGCAAAGTGCAATCCGGTCGTTGGCTCATCGAGAATATAAACGGTGCGGCCAGTGGCTTTTTTCGCGAGCTCCGTCGCCAGTTTGACGCGTTGCGCTTCTCCTCCAGAAAGGGTTGTTCCAGCCTGACCGAGACGCAGATAACCGAGGCCCACGTCCGCCAACGAATTCAGCTTTTCTGAAATGCTCGGCACATTGCGGAAGAAGCGCGCCGCTTCATCCACGGTCAAATCCAAAACGTCAGCAATGTTTCTGCCTTTGTAGGTGATCTCGAGCGTCTCGCGATTATAGCGTTTGCCGTGACACACTTCGCATTCGACGTAAACGTCCGGCAAAAAGTGCATCTCAATTTTGATTAGCCCGCCGCCTTCGCAGTTTTCGCAACGGCCGCCTCTCACGTTGAAGCTGAAACGCCCCGCATCATAACCGCGCACCCGCGCCATTGGCAGTTGACTAAACAATTCCCGGATGGGTATAAATGCGCCGGTGTAGGTGACTGGATTGGAACGAGGCGTCCGGCCAATGGCGCTTTGGTCAATGACGATGGCCTTATCGATCTGTTCGATGCCGTAAATCGCCCGATAAACGCCAGGTTTTTCTTTTGAATTGTAAAAGTGCCGGAAAAGAGCACGCCGGAAAATATCATCTACCAGAGTGGATTTGCCACTGCCCGAGACGCCGGTCACGCAGGTAAGACAGCCAAGAGGAAAAGAGACATCGATTTTCTTAAGATTGTTTTCATTCGCGCCTACGACGGTAAGCCAACCTTCTGATTGGTTGATAGTTGATGGTTGATCCGCCTTCGTCCAGGCTACGGCGGACGGGTTGTTGATAGAGTGAGGTTTTGTTCGCTGTTTTGGAATCGAGATGCGCGCGCGCCCGGAAAGATAGTCTGCCGTCAGCGAATTTTTCGCGCGAAGAACTTCCGCTATACTGCCTTGAGCCACGATTTCGCCGCCACGCGGGCCTGCGCCTGGTCCGAGATCGACGACGTGGTCGGCGGCCCGGATCGTTTCTTCATCATGCTCGACCACGATGACGGAATTGCCGAGATCGCGCAGTCGTCGCAGCGTTCCGAGCAAACGCGCATTGTCGCGCTGATGCAAACCGATGCTCGGCTCATCCAAAATATATAGGACACCCGCCAAGCCCGAGCCGATCTGCGTCGCCAACCGGATGCGTTGTGCTTCCCCGCCGGAAAGGGTCCCGCTCTCGCGATTGAGCGTGAGATAACCGAGTCCAACCTCAACCAGGAATCGTAACCGCGATTGAATTTCGCGCACGACATCGGCGACGATCACTCGTTGTTGCGCAGTCAGCTCCAGAGCCTTTATAAATCGCACAGCCCCTTCGACGGTTTGTTCGCTGAATTGGTGAATGTTCAATTCGCTGGCGCCCTGAATGGTCACACCAAGAATCTCCGGTTTGAGCCTGGCGCCGCCACACACCTTGCATTGCTCGCGTGCCATGAACGCTCGAATGCGATTGCGCGTGAACTCGCTTTGGGTTTGTTCATAAAGCCGCTGCATTTGTGGCACCAGTCCTTCAAACGGCTTCTCGATCTTCTTTTCACCGTCGCCGCTGAAACTCATTTCAATCGGCTGGCCATTCGTGCCGAAGTAAAGCGCCGTTTTGAATTCGTCCGGCAAATCGGCAAACGGCCTATTTTCGTCCACATGGAAATGTTTTACGAGCGCGCTTTGCAGATGACGATAGTAGGCCCGCATTCGTTTTGTGCCCCGTCGCCACGGCGTGATCGCGTCTTCGGCCAGTGTTTTGGCCGGATCGGAAATCATCAAATCGGGATCGATAATTAGCTGGGTGCCCAGGCCGTGGCACGCCGGGCAAGCGCCCAGGTGACTATTGAACGAAAAGTGTTTCGGAGTGAGCGCTCCTAGCGTGAACCCGGTCTCCGCGTTTCCGTAATCGGTCGAGTAGCGCAGTTCTTCCCATTCGTCTGATGGAGTGATGGAGTGATGGAGTGATGGAGTAATGGATTTCCCGTTACTCCATTTCTCCACTACTCCATTACGCCGTGGTTGCCGTAGAACGACCACCCGGTTCCCGCCCCATTTGAGGGCCGTTTCGATTGAATCAGTGAGGCGGACCCGGATTCCCTCGCGCACGACCAGTCGATCGACTACCGCCTCAATCGTGTGTCGCTCAGTCTTCTTAAGCCGGATCGGATCGGAACGATCCAGCTCCGTGATCTGGCCGTCAATCCGCACGCGAACGAATCCTTCGCGCTTGATCTTTTCGATCACGTCCCGGAATTCGCCTGCCTGGTTTTGGATTAGCGGCGCGAGCACAATGATTCTCGATCCGGCTTCGTAGCCTAAAATTTCATCGACAATCTGTTGGGGAGTTTGTCGCTTCAGTGGCCGTCTCGTAAGCGGATCGTGGGGTTGGCCAATTGCTGAGAAAAGAACTCGCAAATAATCGTAAACTTCAGTCGTAGTCGCGATGGTCGATCTTGGATTGGCGCCGGCGCTGCGCTGCTCGATTGCTATGGCAGGAGAAAGGCCCTCAATGAAATCAACATTTGGCTTTTCCATCTGGTCGAGGAATTGCCGCGCGTAAGCGGAGAGACTTTCCACGTAGCGACGCTGCCCTTCGGCATAAAGAGTGTCGAAAGCCAGCGAGGATTTCCCCGAACCACTCAAGCCGGTAATGACAACTAGCTTCTCACGTGGAATTTCCACGTGAAGGTTCTTGAGATTGTGCTGGCGGGCACCGCTTATTTTGATAACTTGCGCAGGCATTCTGACCACAAACGTAGAACCTTCTAGTCAAGCACAGCCGATCCTTTTTCTCCAGCGAAATTGCGTAATCGTAAGTACGATAGAATGCTCGCCCCTGTTGAATTCCGTATGCGTCAAAAAATGAGGTGCCTTTCCGCTCACCGCTTGGCAGACGGAATGGCAATTGCCAGCGCATGTCTCTTCACTCTTCTAGCGGCGTATCGAATTCAGCTTCCAGGTCTTTATTACGATGAAGTAGCTTTTGTCAATGCTGCGCAAGGCGCCCCCGACAATACGTTCATTTACAGGAAACTGGGATCCGTGCCGGTGCTTATCTTCCCGTATATGGGAGCTTTGAAAGCATGGATCTATGCTCCCGTTTTTCATTTCATCGGGGTGTCACCCTTAACTATCCGCTTGCCGGCTATTCTTCTCGCGGCGCTAACACTGTCGATATTTTATCGCGCCATGCGAGACAGCGTTGGACACGCCTGGGCCGCTATCGCGGTTTGGATAATGGCGGTTGACCCAGCCAACGTATTTCCAAGCCGGTTAGATTGGGGAGCCACTGTGTTGATGCACTTGTTCCAAGCTCTTATCCTTGCTCTCTGGTTTAGCTATCGTAAGAAGCCGCAACTCTGGAAGCCAATTATAATTTTTGCGTGCTTCGGGCTGGGATTCTTCAATTACTTCGATTTTGTTTGGTTGCTATTGGCTTTCGCCGTTGGGATCGTCTTGTGCTATCCAGGGAGCCTTGTGACGCTGTGGAATTCCTTGCCGAGATTCGCCCGTTGGCTGGCAATAGTTCTCATTCTGATTGGATGCGGTGCGGTGGCATATCTAGTTTTGCCCCTTTTTTACCAGTTCCCGCCAATCGAGGCTCATACGGCTGACCTCGGAGTTAAGTGGGCGGCGTTCATAGGCACGCTATCAGGCCAAGCAGTGGCTGGATTTATATTCGGAAACGCCAATGGAATAATTCCTTATGTTCCCTTTTGGCTAATAGTCGCGGACGCTTGTCTTGCCTTCGCATGTTTATTATCTCCGACGTCAGATTCTGGAGCGCGGGAGAATCGAAAAAACGGTTTCTTTTGCCTGCTCATTGGTCTTCTGATCTTCATACAGATCGCGATCACGCCCCAGGCTGGAGGTCCACACCATTATTCGATGATTTTTCCTTTCCCGATCTTAGGCTTCGTCTTCCTATCTAAGTCACTGTATAGCGAGGTGATTACTAAAAGCGTACAGCGGTTCGCTGCGGCCGTTTTAGGCGCTGCCGCGATCTGTATCTTTGTAGTGAACGTCCATAACACTGCGGCATATTTGTCTCATTTTCGAACCAATTTGCGTTACAACCCGCAATGGTCTCCGGAAATCTATTCTCTCTCTCGTTACATGAACGAGCATGGCTTTGAGGCGAGAAGCATAATCTGCGTGGACTGGGGCCTGCACACTCAACTCCATGCACTCGCGCCCAAGAAACTCCGCCCGAGGATGCAGAATCCCTTGGCCACATTCAAAAACCTCGAAGAGAAGAATCAGAAGGAGCAGACTGCAACGCTAAATTATTTTTTTCCAGAAGGTAAAACCTTTGTTCTCACCTTCGCCGCTTCGAAGGAAACTTTCCCCGAGATTCGGCGAAATTTCCTTGCCTCGCTGATAGCTCACCCGGAGCTGAAATCTCAATTGGTAAAGGAATTTTGGTTTGGAGGAGAGAAGATTTACGAGCTATACGAGGTTGTTCGCCTGCCGCATTGTTGTTAAGCAGCGCCTTTGCGTCCGCGAAGTATTCTGCGGCATCCACTGGGTGGAGATCCAGCAGTGTTGTCTTGCGATAGTCAATTCTGATTACCGCCAAGTAGTAGAACGTCAATGCACAAAAAAGAAGCAGTGTGCCAATTAGAACCCGTGCGATTGCGAACTTTCTCTTTGGAACTGTCCGCATAAGAATCAAAGCGGGACCCTAAACCCGACGAAGCGCTCCCGCCAAACTCGCTTGGAAAAAGCAGCCACCGGAGATCGTGCAGCAAAGCTTTTTTTAGCGAGCGGAGCCAAGTCAAGCTCCAAATACTCAGGTTTTTTTACGTCCGGCGAAATAGATTTTCCCCCACCTGAAATGACAGCGCTCGAATTGAAAGGCTTTTTGCAGTGAATCGAGGATAAGGTTTGGTTGACTTAGCCATTGTTCGTATGTTTTGCGTTCGTAATGAATCATTTTTGCTAGCGCATCAATCCTTGGTGAAAGCATCCTGATGACTCGGCTACGACAGAGTGCGTGAACCAGAGAAAGAAAAAGAGTAGGCCACGGCTCGACCAGAATCAGTAAACCATCGTCCTTTAGTACGCGTGCCGCATCGGCAAGTACTTGGTCGAGATCCTCAGGAAGGACCGGCAAGTGGTGTAAGCCGCCTTGCACAATGAGGATGTCTTTGCTGGCATTCTCGAACGGCAGCCGCCGGCAATCTCCAACCAGAATCTTGCCTGGTCCGGCATACTCCGCGACAAGCGACGGCGATAGATCGAGTCCTTGGGCTTGAGTGAAGCCAAGCTGGTGAAGCGCTCGGAGTCCGCTGCCTCTGCCGCAAAACAACTCCACAATCCTTGCATCGCACGGCCATTCCGTCGCCCCAAAAAATTTTAGTCGCCCGATAAATTTTCGAATTTCCTGTTCGGGCGTTTCAAAACGTAAGTAAGCCTCTTCCCACGGATCGCGGAGAGAGCGATTTTGGTTAGTCGCACTTCTGTGTTCGATCTTGTCACGTTGCATCTGAATTCGTTTTTTGCGTGGGCATTCCGAGCACTGCGATAAAGTGCAAAGATCGACCGAAGATCAAATCTGCCGGAAACGGATAAAGTCCTAGGTTCGATTCGTAGGATCTGATCCTAAGCCCCAGTTTGTCGAACGCACGATGCCATGTGGCCAGCGTCCAGTAATTGTACGGTAGGGCAACACTGTGACGCGCATTCCCTACCCAGTCCATGAACCGCAAAGTTGAGTAGGCGAAGGCCCCTTCTACCAGGTGATCCTTGATGAGAATCGCCTGCCGCGCCGTACGAACTGCTTCGCGAAGCAGAATCATCGGCTCCATGGCGTGGTGGATTACATCAACCAACATTACAACGTCAAAGCTGCCTTGGCCGTACGGTATGGATTTACCATCGAACGCCTCCGCAGAGATAGCGACATCATTGCGTAGGCGGATATCGATCCCCTGAATCGAAATGTCCGGTCGCTTGTCTACGATCAGACGGGCCAGCCGGCCATCACCACAGCCAACATCGAGCACCGTGGAATTGGACGGAATGAGCTTGGAACACCAATCACTGAGGACCGAAACGCGCCTCTCGTGAACGTATCCTCCATGAACAGATTCGATGAAAGTCATTTTTGGTGCAGGCCAAGGATACTGTTGAAAAGACTGAAGAGCCCAGCGCAATGAGCGCTCTACTCATCTCTGCACATCAATTCTGACGTTACTCTATTGCAGGCTGGCTCAGGGACGATGTTTCATTCCTAGAATACTCACGAAAAAACTTGAGAGCACGGTTTGAAAGCCCAACGCTGTCAGAGTCGCGCCTGGAATGACCCAGCGCATGGTGACGGCGTAATCGAGACGGCCGAAACCGGCAGATTTCCACTGCAACACGGCTGCACCCAACAAGATCAAGCCGGCCAAAAAAGACAAGGCGCCAATGGCTAGACCGCGCTCCAAATAAACCGCTTTGAAGAAGCGATCAACGCGTGGGTCTTTAGGCAGTAAGCCCTCGTTGATGGCGAAAGTCTTAGCGCAGATGGCAAATAGGACCGATTGATACCCCATCATAATGGCAAGGCTGGAAAACAAAAGTGTGTGAGCATCGAAGGTTACGCCGCCGATTGTTAATCCGGGCAATGCCACGGCATATCCGGCCAGTCCGAACAAAGCGAGCATAAAACCCGGTGCGAGAAAGAGCCATCGCGGACTAAACACGAGAAAGAAGCGCAGGGTGCGCCAGCCATCACGAACAGTGCGCAGGTGCGGCGCCTGCGTCTTGCGCCCGTCCGGGTGCAGCGTGATAGGAATTTCGGTGATCCGCCCGCCGTGTAAACTCGCTTTAATGATCATCTCGGTGGCAAATTCCATTCCTTCGCACTGAAGTTCTAGTCGGTCATACAGATCTCGTGTGAATCCACGGAGGCCGCAATAAACATCGTGAATAGGCGTGGCGAACATATGCCGCGCCATCCGTGAAAAGAGCGGGTTCCCCAACCAGCGGTGCGAAAACGGCATCGCACCCGGCAAAATTTTTCCGCCGCCGCTCGGCAGGCGGCAACCGGCAACCAATTCAAAGCCTTCCTGAAACTTTTTCACGAAGCGGTCGGTCTCTGAAAAGTCGTAGCTCTCATCGGCGTCGCCCATGACAATCCATTTCCCCGAAGCGGCTTGAATGCCGCCCCGCAATGCGTTGCCGTATCCTTTTTTCTTTACATGAATAACGCGCGCTCCAAGTTTCTCCGCGATCTGCACTGAATCATCCTCGCTGCCGTTGTCGGCCACAAGAATCTCGCCGCGCACGCCAGAACGCTCGATGCCAAGCCGTGCCTTCTCGATACATCCCCCGAGCGTCTCCGCCTCGTTCAAGCAGGGCATCACAATGGTCAGATCGATCGCATCAGTCATGCCAAAATCTACCTAGGGGAAGATCGTTTGGCGAGCCTGCGCGTCTCTTTGAGTTCCAGTTTTTCGTCTGGGCCCCGCGTTTTGAGACACAATCCGCAATTTCGTGGACCCAACGGGAACGACGCAGCAAAGATCGGGAATCCGTATCTCCTTTGCCGAATGTTCTTAGTAAGGCGATGGAAAACCAATTCACGGAAATATCACCGCTCGTGTCGCCTTTTCCAGGTGGCGTGGAACATCACGAGCAGCTGGACTCTCAGATCGGCAACTCTCGGCGAGCGAACGCCAATGATCTGCGGATTGCCCAGAAGGCAACCGCTCTTCGAGCAGGGCGAGTAGTTGATAATCGTTTTGAAAGGGCGCATAAACACGGCCCGCAGTTCGATGCAGCAGATCTTCTCGCCATTCCTGGAGCAACGCCCGCGCGGTTTGCCCCTGTACATCGTAACTTCTATTTTTCCGAATTGTCGGATGGATGCCGTGCGACCGTTTAGAATTGCCGGTCCTGTCAGGTAAAAGACGCGCCCCTTTCGCGTAGAGCGTGTCGAAAGTCAGCGAGGATTTCCCCGAAGCGCTTAAACCAGTGATAACCACGAGCTTCTCCCGCGGAATTTCCACGTGGAGGTTCTTCAGATTGTGCTGGCGAGCACCGCTAATCCTGATGGTTTGCGCAGGCATTCTGGCCAGAAACGTCGAACCTATTAGTCAAGCACAGCCCTTCCTTTTCTCCAGTGAAATTGCGTGATCGAGGAATGACTGCCGTTGCGAAGCGCCGTCTGTATTACAAAGACGAGAAGCTTGCTCGCAACGCCCTGCTACAAAGACGAGACGCTCAGAAACTCCGTGCAGGCGTGCGCCATCAACCAAATGCTTTTGCCAAACCGCTTGATTGTAGAATCTCATTACCAGAGATGTAGTTAGGCATGATCTGGCTTCGGGGCGCGAACGAGCTTTGCTTGAAATTCGGTGAAGGAAATGACGTAACTGATCTCTGCGATTTCGCGCTCGTCGAGTCGCTGCTCGCCCTCCACATATATTCGTAAGGAGTGATCATTCCAGACCAGCGAAGCGACAAATAGCGGGTAGTAGCCGTTTTGGTAAAAGCGCTTTTCTGGTCTCAGTAAAATTCTGCTTCCCGGCTCTGGATGAAGAGCCAGGGAACGGAATGCCTGGATGACGTGAAGCGACTTCTCCTCGGAATTGAGCAGAGCGCGAGTTGTGTCAAAGCGCTGGTTTTGCCAATTTGTGAAAACTGCGAAGGCGACCGCCACAGCACCCGTGGCAAACGTCGATAGCGTGGCTGTTCTCGGTCCTGAGAGCGCAGTCACCTTGCCAGCCAATGCAATTAAGTCGCTCACCAGTCGCGCAAAAATTGTCGCCCAGCCAAATAAAACGATATAAAGCATCGGGCCCCCACGGGATGGAATGAACGCCAACGGCAGCGGCGTGATCACAACCCAAAATGCCATTAGTTGCAGCAGCCGATCCCGGCGCCGAAACGCGTAAAAGAACACAACCGGCCACCCGAATAAAACCCACCGACCAATACGCGATGCTGAATCGTAGAAGAGGTCGTTCATAAAATGCGCGTTCGTCAGTGTGAATCGATGCCAAGAATAGACCGGGTGATACGCCTCGAGATTGGCCAGCGAATGAGGGCCACTCAGTTTCCCGTAAATGTAAATGCATGTTACGAGCGCGGCGACGAACGCCGGAATCGCCGCACGCCAGTTCTGCCGTACGAAGTCGCTCCGGTCGCGAAGCCGCGGACATTTGAGAGCTTCGTAGATAAACACGATCAGCGGCAAACTCACCGCCATTTCCTTTGAGTTCAGTGCGCAAACGTAAAGCGCCAGAAAAATCGCCAGTTGTGCCGGACGAAGCGCCAGGCCTGTCTCGCGGGTATAAACGTAATAAGTCAGCGCCACGAAATAAAAGAAACCACATAGCACGTCGTAGATGAACGAGCCGACGAATACCAGGCTGGCCATTTGGCCGTGGTAACACATTGCCAGTGTTATCAGAAATGCCACCGCGCGCGACCCGGAGAGCAACCGCGCCAGATAAAAGAAGATTGGGATTGTGGCGGCAAGTATGCTGACTTGGACGATCCGATAGGGGAGAGGATTGAGCGAAAAAAAGTGATAGAGCGGCAGATAATAGAGCGTACCGGCGGGCCTGTAAAACGTAGACCAGAAACAGAGGTTTGCCTCGATCGATTTGGACGCGCCTGCGAACCAATACCGATACAAGTTCATCATTTCGTCTTCTCGGAATCCGGCACCCAGCGCCAGCAGTGCAAAATGAAGGAAATACGCCAACAGCAGACCCACGCAGGCCGCATCCAACGCGGTGAGATTGTGCCGGCGGACGCGACTGGTTTTGATCATCCGTGCAGAATTGTTCGACTACTTGGGAGTAACTTTAACATCGTTGCTTCAGAGTGGAATGTTCTGCCGGCAAGCGTCTCGAAAGCCAGCGAGGATTTCCCGCGAGCAGCGTAACCCGGTAATGACCACGAGCTTCTCGTGCGCAATCTCCAGACGCAGGTTCTTCAGATTGTGCTGGCGGGCACCGGTAATTTTGATAACTTGCACCGAGGGATGTCAAACCAATCAGTCAAGCAGAGCTGTCCCTTTTCTCCAGCGCAATTGCTTTGTAGACCGAATGCCTGCCGCGGCTGTTTTACGAAGATGACTGTGTCTATCGTAATCCCTTGTTACAATGAAAAGGACACGATCGGGAAGGTCGTCGAGGCGGTCCGCAACGCACCGCTGAATAGTAAAGAAATCATCGTGGTGGATGATTGCTCAGTAGATGGAACACAGACTCTGCTCCGGGAGA
>QHOW01000080.1:18591-37699 GCA_003219435.1 Verrucomicrobiota bacterium
TTGGTAATGATGTTTCCCATCAATCGGGGCTGCGACGAAACGGCGGGGCAGAAGAGCGTTCAGATAAACAGGATCGATGTCGGACAGAACAATTCCAGGTTCCCGTTGAAACCGCCTGCCAAAATACCTTTGCGCGACAAATCGGATCGGTTTCCGGGGCGAAGTGCTGAAATGAAGAGCATCCCATGCTTGCGAGCGATGAATATCGCGGGTTTTATAGCCCGAACGTGAGGGGTAACCGAGACACGCTGCGACAAATAAGATCAAAAGTGTCATGGCGATGACAGTTCGTTTACCTGCAAAGAGGTTCTTTGCCGCCCACGTGAAGGGCAGGACAGCGACGTCGATTAGAAGGATTAAAAGCGGCAGGTACAGCCGCGCGTCCGAGCCAAAGCGGAAACAAAATGCTGCGGCGAAAGAGGACAATCCTGCAAGCAAGCCGCAACAAAGAAACCAGTTCGGCCGCACAAAGAACATCCCGACGCAATCTAGAAGGACGAAGGCGGGAACAAAGAAAGTGCTCGTGCCGAAGATGTTGGCTGCGTCATACATGTGCGGCTGCAAAGACAGCTCCCTCCAGAGGTCGCCTGCATTTCTCGGCACGTAACGGAGCAGAAAGAAAAGATGCTTCTCACCAAAGTAAGGGATCCAAAGTCGTACCCTGTCTTTAACGGCGAATGAAACTGAATCGCATTTAGCACCAGAGTAGGGCTAATCGCGAGGACAAACGCGATGGACACTAGAATGCAATGGAGAAACCAGCGAAGCCGCTTTTCCTGGGCAGGGAATAAAGGCGTCGCCAACAACAGCGGGGCAAAAAAGACCGATTGCGTGCGGCTGTTGACCGAAAGCCCAAGCAAAATCGCTGATCGATATATTTTCCACCGGCGTTGCTCTTTGAGGCCCAGATATGCAAACATAAAGGCCAATGCAACAAAGGCCGCTGCGCTAAGTTCACTCATCGACGAGCGACAAAAAGTAAAGAACCCCGGTAGCGAGGGCTGGATCAACCGCAACAGATGTTAAAAGCTGGTAAGCCAGCGTTATTCCATTGATCGTTGAGCATGCCATCCGCCGGGGCCGTGCTCGGTGCCCAACCTACGTGCGACAACAATTATTCGGGCCATATGCTGGGTCTGGATCGAGCTCGGCAGGGGCACCTTCTTTATTTCTTGGATCTCAGTGAATCCGATCAATTCCAGATTCTTTTTCAGGACCGGCGTGCTCAGCGCCCAAAAATTAGTCGTATCGTTATTTTGTCCGTACATAAAATAACAGATATTGGGATCCTGAGGATGATCATAGACCTGGGTCTCGAGCGCGATGTAACCGCCTACTTTCAGATTCTCGAAACTCCGCCGGAGCGACAGCAATGGATTGGGCAGATGATACAACGTGCCAAAATGAAGGATGACATCGAATTCGCCGGGATGGCTGAATGTTTCCGCGCTGGCCAGCTCAAACTCACACGATACGCCCGCCAACGCAGCAAGAAAACGCGCGGCCTCGATATAATGTGGGATCACGTCCACCCCGGTAGCCGAAAATTGATATTTCAACGCGGCATGGATCGAGTTGTAACCGGCGTTGCAACCGATGTCCAACAGACGTCCGCCTGCGAGTTCCCCGAATGGGACTGCCAACGCGGCGGCCCTGAATTTTCTCAAAGGCCATTCAGAAAATGGCGTGCGCCGGGCGCAATCTAGTGTCGAAACTCCATTATCGAAGTCGAGCCGGTGGCTCCACGGCTCCCAAAGCCGCAGCTTTTCCTGCAACGCCTCGGGCGAGAGCGACGTGTGCAGCGTGAGAAAATCGTCTTCCATTGCAACCCTGTAAGGCCTGGCGCGAGGAAGACTCAAGCACAACGATTTTTTTCCTCCAGCGAAATTGTATTACTACATCTCGAAGCCACGCTTCAAGATTCGCCTCTCAACGGCTTCGCGATTAAGCAATTGGCGAAAGGGCGCTGTCCAATTTCTACGGGACATGTAAATCTTGCGATTACCCCCGCGCAATCAGCGGCCTTCGGCTTCGGCACGTTGCTCGATCTGTTCCAGACTTGGTTCGGCCCTTTGAATCCAATCGCGTGCTTGGTTGATTTGAGCCGGATTCACCGGGGTCGCGCGTGGAACTTCTTCCCCTCTCGCCACCAGTGCACCTTCAAACTTCACCGGTTTTGCGCGTTTGATCGGAAATTTCCAGTGATGTCCGAATTTGTAGAGCGCGTAATACATCGTCTTTGCTTCAATGGCGCTCACGCCGCTACAACGCATGGCGTAGTAGAACATGCGGTCGGAATCCTGCCAGGGTCGCTTCCGCTCACCGTAAGCGACATCGTGTAACACGGAACCGTTGCGATATTTTCCTTCGAATGGTCCGCCCATGATCGACCAGAGGTAGCGCGGGATGGATGCGCCATCGACTTGTGATCCGATTGGGGCGACCCAGACTTCACCGTGTGGATCGGTATAACGCAATTCAGTTAAGAGCGTCATTGTTCGGCCATCCGGATTCCATCGCGTCACCGGCTCGCCCGTGTAGTAACCCCAGTTCGACCCGTGAGCGGGGGGCTGCTCAGCCTCGGAGAGCTGAGCCGGCTTTTTGCCCGATGCGCATCCGATCAAAACCGCCACGAGGCTGAAAAGCGCCATTACCTGTATGTGTTCACGATTTCGCATGTGAGAGCGCAACGTTGTCCGTATTGCCCGAGCGTTCAACGCCGAATTCTTATCGGAATACGTGGCGTATTTGCTGAGCTACGAACGAGGTTGCGTGGGAACTTGACGTTCGCAGCATGGCTTTCGATGGTCGCAAATGGCCAGTGATCCGATAAGGACGATCCCGGTCGATGGGGGGCGGATCGCTTGCCGTCGGCGCGGGAGCGGGCGACCGCTGCTGGTTCTCAATGGCCTGGCCGCAGCCAGTGCCGACTGGGATCCCTCGTTCATCGAAGGGATGGCGTCTGCCAACGAGCTGATCCTCCTCGATAACCGCGGCATTGGCGCTTCCACGGATGATGGAGCTTCATTCGATATCAGCCAGCTCGCGGACGACGAGTGATCGACGCGCTCGATTTCCAGCGCGTGAGCGTGCTGGGGTGGTCAATGGGTGGATTCATCGCCCAGGTCCTTGTTTTGCAGCATCCGACCCGCATTAACAAACTAATCCTCCTCTCCACCGACCCTGGAGGAGTTGATGCCGAACTCGCATCCCCTGCTGTCCGATCGCAACTGATCGACACATCTGGCACGCCGCATGAGCAAGCTCGACGACTGCTCTCCTTGTTGTTTCCCGGCATTCTCGCCGACTCTATCTACGACCAGTACGGCGAAATCGTGGCGGGCGCACGGGCGCAGCTCTCTCCTGATCTCGTCCAGAGACAGGCTGCCGCGATGGACGCATGGCATCACGATGGCACGGCCGGCCGGCTTCGGGAGTTAAGAACTCCCACATTCGTCGCCGCTGGAAATGAGGACATCGTGATCCCCGCCTCCAACGCTTTAACGCTGGTCAACGCGATTCCTGGCGCGTGGCTTGCACAATTTAAGGACGGCGGCCACGCTTTTATGGCGCAGTATCCACGGCCTCTGGCGGATCTCATCAATGGGTTCCTCGCCCTTTGAGAGAGCGCGTGTCTTGTCCCATCAATGATCCCAGACCCTTACCGCGTCCACGCCTTCCAGCGCTTACGGATCGGCTTTGCGTAGCGGTCCACGTCGATCTTTTTCAGCTGTTTAACGCCATCCTTCATCGCTTCGGCCGAGCTTTCGTATTTTTCCCTGGCTGATTTGAATAACGGCCAGAGAAAAGGCAGCGAGAGAAGACTCCAGTTCAGGTTTCCGAGCGGCGACTTAATCTCAATTTCCGCCTTTTGCTCGCTGGTAGAGGCGTAGCGGATTGCCAGTCCAATGACGATTCCCAGCCCCAACGCGCCGAGGATGGTCGGCATGGGATTTGCGCGCACGAAATATTCCGTGCGTTCCCGAGCGCGGTCGGCTTTTTCCTTTGTCTCATCCCACGTCTGGCCCATAGCCGTGGAAATTTTCCTTGTTGCTCGACGAAACTGCTCACGCCCACCCGAGCCAAGTTGTTCTTCGCCCGACTGAGGCTGCGTCGGAAGCGGTTCGTCCCTCGTAAGATCGTTTTCGTTCGGATTAATCATATAAAGGAATCGTAACTGGCGCTCCAGTTGCGTTTCTCAACTCGCGGAAGCTCGCCACGGGACAAGTCCGTCCGATTGGCGGACTTTCGGGGTCACGTTGGCTGCGTTCTTCCCAACCGCTTCTTCCCATCCGCTGCCGCGCCCATTCGCGAACCAGTGTACAGCGATACTGCAACCGACGGAATGAAAGAAAGAACAGGGAAAAATGCCGCCCCGATCACGGGTGAACTGGATGTGCATCCCGTGGGCACCGGTGTGGAAGCAGCCGGCGGAGCTGTTACTGGTGCCGCTCTCGGCGCGGCGATCGGCGGACCGATAGGCGTGGCAGTGAGACAGTTGTCGGCAGTATCGCGGCAGCCTGCGGTGCGCATGGAGTGGCAAAAAACTATGAATCCAACAACTGAAGAAGAAAAATATTGGCGCGAATATCACGCGAAGCAGCCGTATGCAGAAAAGGGGCGTCCCTACGAGGATTACGCAGGAGCGTATCGCACTGGTTACGAAGGTTTCCATAAAATACCCGGGAAAGCTGTACGAAGAAATCGAAAGCGATTTGGCGCTCGATTACGAGCGCAACAAAGCGGAATCGGCCCTTCCATGGGACCATGCCCGGCATGCCGTGAAGGCGGCGTGGGGGAAGCTCAGTCATGACATTGGGCCGCGCGATCCAGACCGCGGCATCCGCAGCGGCTTTTGATTTGGTGCAGAGGCGGCTGTCTGTTCGCGAACGCATTCGGAGTCCCCAGCCGCAAAGAGCCGAGCGCGCGCGCGAACATGCGCCGCTACAACAATCAAAGATACGCCTGGTAAATATCTTCGCTCCAAAGAACGAAGATTACCTTTTCGATCTTGTTGTTGGTCGCGAGAAATTCGCGGGTCGTTTCAACGGCAATCCGCGTTGCTTCCGGAATCGGATAACCATAGGCACCGCAACTGATTGCCGGGAAAGCTATCGTCTTGATATCGTTTTCGACCGCGAGCCGCAGCGAATTCCGATAACAATTCGCCAAAATCTCCGGTTCGGCCCGCCTCCCGCCCCTCCAGACGGGGCCGACTGTATGAATGACAAAACGAGCGGGCAGTCGATAGCCTTGGGTCAATTTTGCTTCGCCGGGCTGACAACCGCCGAGCGTCCGACATTCTGCAAGCAATTCGGGTCCGGCGGCACGATGAATAGCGCCATCAACGCCGCCGCCGCCGAGAAGTGTTGTGTTCGCCGCGTTCACGATGGCGTCCACGGCGAGCTTGGTCATGTCGCCTCGGATAATTTTGATCCTTCGACTGCGCCCAGGACGAGCCTTAGTCATCTGCGTGAATCACGGATGCCACCTTTGCAGTAAGGGAGGGATGGAGGGTTGACCGACCGTAGAAGCCACAAAATTTAATTCCATTACTCCATTACTCCATTACTCCGGCCATCATGGCGCCAGTCGCTCGATTAACCAATTGCCATCGGCCTGTCGGGTGTAACGAAACCGATCGTGCAAGCGATTTGGGCGTCCCTGCCAGAATTCCATCGTATCCGGTTTGACTCGATACCCACCCCAGTGTGGCGGCAACGGAATTCGCTCGTTGCCAAAACGTTCTGCCATCTCCGCCATGCGCGCGTCCAATACCCGGCGTCCATCGAGAAGCTCGCTTTGGCGCGATGCCCAGGCACTCAACTGGCTGCCAATGGGGCGCGAATGAAAATAAGTTTGCGATTCTTCACGCGAAGTTTTCTCCGCTCTCCCTAAGATGCGAATTTGGCGGTCCAGTTCAATCCAATAAAACGCCAGCGCCGCGTACGGATTGGCCTCCAGCTGTTTTCCCTTCTCGCTCTCGTAGTTAGTAAAAAAGACGAACCCTTCCTGATCGAAACCTTTTAACAGAACAATTCGCACGGATGGTCTGCAGTCTGCGCCGGCGGTGGCGAGACTCATCGCGTTGACATCACGAATCCCGGCCTCGATCGAAGCCGTGAACCAGTTTGAAAATTGTTTGATCGGATCAGGATCGAGATCGCTCCGCCGCAATCCCTGCGCGGTGTGCTCGTAACGTGAAGCAGCAGGATCTCGTGGCGTTTCCATTACGAACACAACAAGAATCGCGCATCCTATCGCGACGCAAGAAAATTGTCGATCCGCTTGCGATCACCTGCATCCCCTGCCTCAGGCGACCAAGGGAGGACGCTGCACTCCTATGCGTGGCGTTTATCGCTATGCCGCGGGCCCGATTGCGGTGGTTTCTGGACGCATTTGAGCGGTTTCGCGAACCGGCGCCGCGATTTGCCGCAGCTTCTCGATCACTCTTGGAATGATTTCGATGACTCGATCGACTTGCGCCTCGGTATTGAACCGTCCGAAAGAAAAACGCAGACTTCGCCGCGCCCCATCCCCGCTTGGGTTCATGGCGCGCAACACATGCGAAGCTTCCTGCGAGCCCGTCCGGCAGGCTGATCCGGCTGAGCAACAAATGTGATGCCGATCTAATAAAAGAAGCGCCGCTGACGACTCGATTCCTTCAAATGAAAAACTCGATGTGTTTGGGACTCGTGCGGCGCCGGCGCCGTTAACGGAGGCTCCACTCACCGTTTCGAGGATCGCTTTTTCAAACCGGTCGCGCATGGAACCAACGTGCGCTTTGCCCTCCGACAGAAATTCCATAGCTCGCTCGGCAGCTTTCCCCAGGCCGGCAATCGACGCGACGTTTTCGGTTCCACCCCGTCGTCCGTTCTCCTGACCCCCGCCGGCGATCAGTGGATGAAAGCGAGTCCGCCGATTAACGTAAAGCGCGCCGACGCCTTTTGGCCCATGAAACTTATGCGCGGACAGGGAGAGGAAATTGATCGCCGTGTCGCGGAGGCGGATTGGGATTTTTCCGGCCGCCTGCACTGCGTCTGTATGAAAGAGCACACGTTTTTCGCGGCACATCTCCGCGATTTTCTCGACGGGAAATATGACCCCCGTTTCGTTATTTGCCCACATCATCGAAACGAGTGTCGTTTCGGGACGAATCGCGGCCTCCAATTCGCCAAGATCGACGTTGCCATGTCGATCCACTCCAAGAAATGTAACGTCGCCCCCTCGTTTTGTGAGATCCTGGCACGGCCGCAGCACTGCGCTGTGTTCCACAGCGCTGGTAACAACATGTTTGCCACGCGCCTCAAACTGCAGCGCTGAATTGATCACTGCGTTGTTCGACTCCGTGCCGCCGCTGGTGAAGACAATTTCCGACGGTTCACAGCCAAGCAGCCGCGCCAGCTGGTCGCGGGCCATATCGACAGCTTTTCGCGCTTGGGCAGCAAAGACGTAGCCGGCCGAAGGATTGCCGTAATACTTCCCGAAAAACGGCAGCATTTCCTCGATTACGACCGGGTCGAGCTGCGTGGTGGCGTTGTTGTCGAGGTAAATGAGTTCGTCGTCTGCCATCAATCTCCCATTGTAGGGATACCCGCGCGCGCTGCAATCTCCGCGTTCGCACGATCCGCGTTTTGTCGATTCTGTTAATTCTGTCTAGATTGCGCGCATGACTTCGATCTGGGAACTGGCGAATCCCCAATTGCGCAATCTCGCTGTTTACGAGCCGGGGAAACCGATCGAGGAAACGGCGCGCGAATTCGGTGTCGATCCGCGGACAATCGTCAAGCTGGCCTCAAACGAGAATCCGCTTGGCCCGGCTCCAAAAGCAATTCAAGCCATGCGCGCGGCAGCTGAAGACGCGCACCTGTACCCGGACGGCGGCGGGTTTTACTTGTGCAAAGCAATCGCGGCCAAACTAGGTCTCGCTTTGGAGAATGTCATTTTGGGTAATGGCTCGAATGAAGTGATCGAATTTCTGGGCCACGCCTTCCTCGACCTCGATGATGATGTGGTGACGTCGCAGTACGCATTTATCGTTTATAAATTAATCGCGACCTCTTTTGGCGCGCGCACCATTGAAACGCCGAGCCCGGATTTTCAGCAGGACCTCGAGGCGATGCTGGATGCGATCACGCCGAAAACGCGGATCGTTTTCATCCCCAATCCCAACAATCCAACTGGCACGCTGATTTCGCAGCGCGAGATCGACCGCTTCATGTCGCGTGTTTCGGAAAATATTATTGTCGTTTTCGATGAAGCCTATTTTGAGTTCCTGGATCATCCTCCAAACACGCTCCAGTTCGTTCGCGACGACCGGAACGTTGTTGTCTTGCGTACATTCTCGAAAATTCACGGGCTCGCTGGTCTGCGCGTGGGTTACGGTGTCGCCCGGCCTGACTTGATCGAAGTGCTTCACAAAACGAGGCAACCATTTAATATCAACAGCATCGCCCAAGCTGGCGCTCTGGCGGCTCTGAAGGATGAGGCGCATCAGCGCGAAACAAAGCGCGTTATCGATGAAGGCTTCGCTTATCTGCAGGAACAATTTACCGAAATGAAGGTGTGGTTTGTGCCCGGCGTCGCGAATTTTCTAATGGTAAATGTCGGCGATGGGCCGGCCGTCTTCCAAAAGTTGCTGGCTCGGAAGGTCATCGTGCGACCGCTTAAAGGCTATAATCTGTCCGAGTGGGTCCGCATTTCGGTGGGCACAATGGAGCAAAACAGGAAATGCATCGCAGCGCTGAAACAAATTCTGCGGAAAGATCGACAAGCCTGAACACAGAGAGGGAATCGATCATCGCAGGTGACACGATCGCCGCCATTTCGACTCCCGTTGGAGAGGGCGCGATCGCGCTGATCCGTGTCTCCGGCGTCGATGCCATTGCCGTTGCAGACAAAATTTTTCGCGGCAAAGAGAAGCCGTCGCGATTTGCATCGCACGCCCAGCATTTCGGGGAAATTCTAGATGGAGCAGATCGATTGATCGACCAAGTGATGCTCTCGATTCATCGTGCGCCCGCGAGTTACACCGGCGAAGATTTGATTGAGATCAGTTGCCACGGAGGAATGCTGGTCTCCGCAAGGGTCCTTGAAGCTTGTCTTCGCGGCGGCGCGCGCCCAGCGCGTCCGGGCGAATTTACCGAGCGCGCATTTCTCAACGGAAAAATGGACCTGACGCAGGCCGAGGCTGTGATCGATTTGATCCGTGCTAGGACGGATCTGGCGCTTCGTTCTGCCACAGAACAGCTCGAAGGCAGGCTGGGCGAGAAGATCAGGAAAATTCGCGATGATCTTATCTCACTGCTCGCGCATATCGACGCCTCAATCGATTTTCCCGAGGAAGGAATCGCGCCTGATGAAGGAGAAACGCTGCGCGCGCGACTCGATTCTGTTCGCGAAGAGATCGCCACAAGGCCGCATCCTGCGCGAAGGCGTGCGAGTGGTGATTTACGGAGCTACGAATGCCGGCAAATCGAGCTTGCTCAACCGGCTCCTGGGCTACGACCGGGTGATCGTCAGTGAAACACACGGCACCACCCGCGATACCGTCGAAGAAACGGTGAATCTGGACGGCGTGCCAATCCGTTTGCTCGATACTGCTGGTTTGCGAGCATCAGCAAGCGAACTCGAGCGCGAAGGAATTGCGCGCACCGAAAAATCGCTGCTGCTGGCCGACCTGCGTCTGCATATCGCAGATCGCAACGCATCCAGGCCTCCGCACTTCGATGAGCGAACCGGCCTGCCCGCCGTAGCCTCGCCGGAGGCGGGCGACGCCAATGAAATTATGGTTTTGAACAAGAGCGATCTGCCCGAAAACAGTGACTGGAAAGATTTCCGTGCACTGCGGATTTCCTGTGTGACGGGAGAAGGCGTGCCACAACTGCAAAAGGAAATTCTGGCCCGGATTACGAGGCAAAATCTGAGACCGGAAAGCACAGTCGCGATCAATACCCGGCACCGCGATTGCCTGTGCCGGGCATTGGAATCGTGCGATCGCGCACGAGCAGCGCTGGGCAAGACGCTGTCGCCGGAATATGTCGCAGTCGATCTTAACGAAGCGTTGCGGGCGGTTGGAGAGATAATCGGCGACGTCGACGTCGAACAAATTCTCGATTCGGTTTTTGGGCAGTTTTGTATCGGCAAATGAGAAACTGCGCGTTGTAGCGTTAAACCGTTGAAGCGTTGAAATGGCGGTCCGGATGAAAAACATCTACGAGCGACTCCTCAGACCGCTTCTTTTTTCACTCGATGCCGAGACCGCGCACGATCTGATTATCGCATTGCTCCGCGGCGCTTCGCATGTCGATCCCGCACTGCGCGCGCTGAATGCTTTTCAGCCAGCACCGAAACCGAAAACGGTCTTCGGTATAAACTTTCCAAACCCAATCGGACTGGCAGCTGGACTGGACAAAAACGGTGTCGCCCTGCCGGCATGGGCCGCGATGGGTTTCGGTTTCATAGAGATTGGAACCGTGACCGCCAAAGCGCAGCAGGGAAATCCAAAGCCGCGCATCTTCCGTTTTCCCGAACAACAAGCTCTGATCAATCGACTCGGTTTCAACAACGACGGCGCAGATGCAATTGCGAGCCGGCTGCGAAAACTGCGCGAAAGCGGGCGATGGCCCGGCACCTGCCGGGTCGGGATCAATATTGGGAAATCGAGGATCACTCCGCTGAGCGAAGCAACAGACGATTACCTTTACTCCTTTCGCCTGCTTCGTGATTTTGCCGATTACATCGCGGTAAACGTCAGCTCGCCAAATACTCCCGGCCTACGTGAGTTGCAGGAACCGAGGGCGCTTTCGCAGTTGCTTCGGGCAATTCGCAATGACAACCAGATTTGCGCCAGGCCAATACTGGTAAAAATCGCGCCAGATCTGTCACCGACCGAATTGGAACAGATCATTGCCGTCTGTGAACAAAGTGAAGTTTCTGCAATAATCGCTACGAATACGACGCTAGACCATTCATCAATTCCGTCGACACGTGATCAGGCCGGCGGTTTGAGCGGCGCTCCGCTGCTGGAAAAATCGACCGCGCTGGTACGCAGCGTCGTCGCAAAGTCCAGAATCCCAGTGATCGCTTCCGGTGGAATTACGGATGCAAAATCCGCGCGCGAGAAATTCGAGGCCGGCGCGCAGCTTCTTCAGGTTTACACGGGCTACATCTATCGCGGTCCACAACTTCTTCGCGAAATCATGGAGATCGTCTCGTAAGCGCGCGCCAGGCGGTGCCCTAGAGGCCAGGCCTGCGTGCAAACAGCGGACCGCATCCGGTACGACTGTCACTAAAGATCTATCAGGCAAAATGGGCGATCGACAGAAACGGGCTGAAACTGTGTTATGGAGCTGGTGGCGGTTGGGGAGTGGCTTGGCGCAGCCCGCGCCGGTGCCGCTCTTCGCTTTGCTGAAGTTTTTGGCGCTGCTTATCTGTGAGATTGGCAGCGATCTGCCGGTGCGCCTCAGCGATGACCTGACGGACGTGCTGGCCAGTGTCGCGCCGGATATCCCTTAGTTGCGAGGCTGTCTTGTCGATGATGGGCGAGATGTTGGCAACTTGTTCCGGTGTGAGATTGAGTTCGGCACGAAGTCTGTCCTTCATTTGCGCGCCGATCTGCTCGGGACGATGCAATCCCAAGAAATGATGCCGGGCGTATAATCCCCCCACGAACGCGCCAGTGATTCCACCCGCGACGAACACGAGGAGGAAGCCGGCGATGAGTTTCCATTGCAACGCCCCGTTCATTTCGAGAATTCATCCTGGATCGCCGAATCCGCGATAGCGAATTCGTTCGTAAGCGAGTCGCGGATTTCGCTGCTCCGATTTGCTTCACGAACGGCAGCGATTGTTGAGACGACGATCACGGCCGCCGACAATACGGCCACGCGTCGAAGGAGCCGCATCACGCCATTGCCATTCGGCGTCGCAGCGCGCCAGAGGGCAACCACGCGAGTGTCGAATCCGAACGGCATCTCAGCGGCAGCCTCTTCGCCCGCCTGCGCCGCAGATTGCAGCAACCGATCGATATCGTCGTTCTTCATTGCTTTTCTTTTGCCGAAATTTTCGCGAGCTGTTGTTTCATTTTTTGCCGGGCTCGAAATGCTCGCACCTTAACGAGCGCCGCACTCCAGCCGGTGATTTTGCGGACTTCCTCAACGGAACGTCCCTGCAAATATAGCAAATCAATCGCCAGCCGCTCGACCGGCTTCAGCGCTGCCAAAAGATGCTCTACCAGTTGACGCGACGCGAACCGCTGGTCAGGAGCCAGCTCATCGCTGGACGTTGCGAGATTTTCAATCACCGCTTGCTCTTCGACACTCAGATCAGCATAGCGCACTTCCGGCCGCGCTTTCTCCGACCCGATTTGGTTCAGGGAGGTGTTAACCGCTACACGCGAGACCCAGTGCTCCAGCGGCACGTTGCCGGAAAATTGCGACAGCTTTTGAAATACTTTGATAAAGATCATCTGGCAAATGTCCTCCTCCGGTGTTCGACGCGGCCGATGCGCGCGGACGATCCTGGCCACCAGCGGATAAAGCTGTCGCACCAGCTCGCGAGCTGCTTTGTCGTCGTTTTGAAGCGCAGCTTTAACCAGAGCGCCTGCGTCGGAATCATCCATGTGATCGAGAGCGCATCCACCAATACATAAGACCGATGGGGTTGCGCTTTGGTTACAATTTCTCTCGTAGAGGTGCTTGTGCCAAGCACCAATGGGTTCGGTGCTCGCCGCGCCGAGCACCGCTACAATACGGCAAAAAAATTTTGTAACCGATGCAGCTCGCGCGCGGTCATGTCTTTCAAGGGCGCAAAGAAGCGCTTCCAAACAACAAACGAAGCTAATTATGAAAAGAAACCTAATCTGAAAAACGCTCGTCGCCGCATTTTTACGGCGGCAAATGCATGAGAATTATGAAACGCTATACACTTCGAGCGCTAATTCACGACGCCAAAATCTTTAACCAATTAAGGTTGGAATACCGCCAGACCAAGAAGAACCGGCGCAAAGATACCTCCTCCGACTGGCTGTCCCGTTACTTGGCTGGCATGAGGCGACACGTGCGAACTTTAGAGAATGACGCCGCATTCTGGTGGCGGCAAATGCATGAGAAGTGATCACTTCGCACCGATGATGCACGGACTTCGTCTGATACCTTTCCCAATCAGCTTTTCGCTGACCTTGACCCGCCCGCTCAAGATGTCTTAGTAGGGAACTATGAAACGAAACTTCCTTACACTCGCTGCTGCAAGCTTAATTGCCGTCGGCGGCTTTGCCGTGGTGCAAGCAGAAACCGGCCATGGTCGTGGTGCCCGAGGGCACGGGCTTGAACAATTAACCGAGGGGCTGAACCTGACGCCTGATCAACAGGCCAAAGTTCAACCAATCATCGATCAAGCCAAGCCGCAAATCGCTGCGATCCATCGGGAAGCGATGCAGAAAATGAAAGCGGTGATGGACCGCACTGTGTCGCAGATCCGCCCGATGCTCACGCCTGATCAGCAGAAGAAGCTCGATGATAATGAGAAGGCTCATCAAGGCAGGATGAACGCGCACAAGGGGCCTCGCGACACAATGGAGGACTAATCCCGATCGTTCGGATCGGGAGGAAGGCGGCGATTTGGAAGAGTCGCCGCCACATGTGACAATCAAAAGGTCGCGCGGTTTTTGTCGCCGGAGAAATTCCGAAACATCGTACAGTGGACACGGCTGCCTCTACAGAAGTGGGCCTATGCGCGGAAGGAACTTCCAGATGCAGGGGGGCCGATGGTTTAAGAAAATGTATCCTCCGCTCACCCCCGTTTTTTCCGAAGGGAAGATAGGAACATAATTACACCCAACGCGACGAATACTGCCGCGACGGTGAACCCCGCCGTTGAGATTTCGGCGCGCGAGTGAAAACTCTCTTTAAGCCGCGCCGCCATGCCGATCAGAAAAAACAGAAGTGCAAGGTAAATCGAAATTACGCTGAGCGCTTTTTGTGTATCGGATGAGATCTTCATTCGGGAGTGAGCAATCAGATAGAACAGCGGGACAAGAATTCAAGCGCGCAATCGATAAATAGCCGTTTGGCACAAACGCCTCTACAACTCTTCCATTTCGCTCGCATGAAATTAGGATAAGCGAATGAGGAAACTTATCCGGTTGATTTCGACGTTAGCGGTTCTTCTTACAGCATATGCCCTAAACGCCCAGATCGATCGCATCACCGGAAAGAATTTCGCAACGCGGTCAGAAGTGCTGGCGCGACATGGAATGGTTTGCACGAGCGTGCCGGCCGCGACGCAGGTCGGGCTCGACATCTTGAAGCGCGGCGGGAGCGCCGTCGACGCGGCGATCGCCGCAAACGCAACGCTCGGTTTGATGGAACCGGTCTCCAATGGGATCGGGGGCGATCTGTTTGCCATCGTTTACAGCGCGAAAGAAAACAAGCTTTATGGAATCAACGGAAGCGGACGTTCGCCGGCGGATTTGAGTTACGGGCAGATGAAAGCCGAGCTCGCGAAACTGCATCGCGAGACCATCCCTCCGACCGGCATGTTGCCGATTAGCGTGCCCGGGGCCGTGGATGCCTGGGCGGAGCTGCACGAGAAGTTCGGCAAGCTAAAATTGAGCGACGATCTCGCCCCAGCCATTCGCTACGCCGACGAAGGTTTTCCGGTAACCGAGCTGATCGCATATTATTGGTCCTTCGGTCCGCGCATTTACAAAGGGCTTCCCGGCGCATTTCTGGAAACCTACACGCTTGATGGCAAAGGCCGCACCCCCGCAAAGGGCGACATCTTAAAGAATCCGGCACTCGCGAAGACGCTGCGCTTGATCGGCGAGAAGGGTCGGGACGCTTTTTATAAGGGTGAGATCGCGGACACGATTGACAAATTCATGCAGCGGAACGGCGGGTTTCTGCGCAAAGCCGATTTCGTGAAGCACGCATCGACATGGGTCGAACCGGTCTCGACGAATTATCGCGGTTACGATGTGTTTGAGCTTCCGCCAAACGGTCAGGGCATCGCTGCGCTGCAAATGTTGAATATTCTCGAAGGATTCGATCTGCCGGCGGCGGGTCGTAATTCGCCCGAGACGCTGCACGCGATGATTGAAGCGAAAAAATTGGTCTGGGCTGATCGTGCGAAGTTTTATGCCGACCCCGCGTTCGCGAAAATTCCGTTGGCCGGCTTGCTTTCGAAAAGTTACGCAGCCGAACGGCGCAAGTTGATCGACCCGAATCACGCGGCGAAAAAAGTCGAAGCGGGAAATCCGGCGCTGGATCAGGGCGACACAATTTACCTCTGCACCGCGGATGACGAAGGTAACATGGTTAGCTTGATTCAGAGCAATTACCGCGGCATGGGCAGCGGCATTGTCGTGCCCGGGCTTGGATTCATGTTTCAGGATCGCGGGGAACTTTTCTCGATGGAGCCGGGACACGGGAATATTTATGCGCCGGGCAAACGTCCATTTCACACCATCATTCCCGGTTTCGTGATGAAGGACGGCAAGCCGTGGGAAGCGTTTGGCGTCATGGGCGGCGGGATGCAACCGCAAGGTCATGTCCAAGTGCTCACGAACCAGATCGATTTTGGCTTAAATGTGCAGGAATCCGGCGACGCGTCGCGCTGGCAACACGAAGGCGACAACGAACCGACCGGCGAAAAAATGACCGAGTCCGGCGGCTACGTGAACGTCGAGAGCGGCATTCCCTACGAAACCGTGCGCGAACTGCGCAAAAAAGGACACGACGTCCGTTTCGACGTTGGCGGCTACGGCGGTTACCAAGCCATAAAAGTTGAAATGCACGATGGCCAACGCGTTTACGTAGGCGCCAGCGAATCCCGCAAAGACGGCCAGGCGGTGGGGTATTGAAGGGTGAGGCACTCGTGCCAAGCACCCAAATTATTAGTTTAGCGCTTGATACAAGCATGTCTGCGATCCCGCAGCCGAGACGGCTGCCTTTACATAACTAGTCCTTCTGCGCTTTTAGCTCGGCGAGTTTTTCTTGCGCGCGATTGACATCGGATTTTCGTGCGCTGCCGAGCCGCAGAAGCTTTTCCTGGCGACGTAAATTTGCTTCGGCGAAATCGAGCTCGGCCCGCTCGCGCTTTTGCGACGCGAGTTCGGCCGCTTCGGTTAATTGCGCCAGCGCGACTTTCGCGGCTTCCAATTCATTCTTGGTGCTCTCGGCAGTTGCGACTTGCGACTCTTGAGCGGTCACTTCTTCTTTTGCCTGAGCGAGGCGCGCATTTGCGAAGTCAGATTCGCATCGAGCGACTCTCAAGAAGCGTTGTTCCACTTCCATTTTCGATAGCACGCCAATTTTGCAAAGACGTTCCGCGCCCGCGGCATTCCTCTTTGCACGCTCGAGTTGTTTTTCCAGACGCGCTACATCGCTATCCGGCGCTGGCATGGTGGACGGCGGCTCGACCGAGAGATTTTCTTTCAATATCGGGGGCTCGATGTCGAACGAATCGGGTTCTTCGGATTCGTGTTGGACTGATTGATCCGCAGCCAGCGCCACTATGGCTGTAGCGACAAGCGTGACCGACAACGCCACTACGCGGCTCATGATACGAGCTTAACACAAAATTTCCAGGGTTGACATGATATGCTGCCATAGATCGGCGCGCCCCCGTTCGACTTCGCTCAGGGCAGGCTCCAGCCGCGCCCTACCAATTTTCCGCGCGAAATTGCAATCTTAATCACGCGCTTCACAGAGGCATCCTACTAAAAGTTTATTAAATTTTATTCTTTTCATCTGCAAGTTTTCTGATATACGACACGATTCTCAGAGGTATTTAATGTATCCGGTTAATTTGAAAATCCTGATCGGCACAATCGTCGTTGCCGTGGCTGTTCCATCCATGGTCGCCGACACTTTTCCTTTGGCGGGGCCGGTTGTATCAGGCAAAAGGGCACGCCTTCACCGGGGACAGGCGGCTGCACCGAAGAAAGCGCCGGCTGCGGTCAAACGAGCGATTTGGGCTGCAAATCAACTTCGCTCGAAGCCGTACCTGTACGGCGGCGGTCACGGGTCATTTTACGATGTCGGCTACGATTGTTCCGGCACTGTCTCCTATGCGCTTGGGGCCGCGGGTTTGATCGCTTCGCCGATGAGCTCAACCGAGTTCCGCAAATACGGTCAGCGCGGCCGTGGCAAATGGATAACCGTCTATGCCCGCAAAGGGCATACTTTTGCAGTCATTGCCGGGCTACGCCTCGATACCACTCCGTACGATAATTATATCGGTCGCTGGGCTCCGCGCTGGCAAATAGCAGATCGAACCCCACGCGGTTTCGAAGCCCGGCATCCAGTCGGGTTGTAATCGCGCCTCGAGGTTTCTAGCCATCGCGCTCGAAACGACCGGTGGCTCCGGCGCAGCCCCTGCGCCAATTCCGAATTGGAACAATTGAAATCGCCTTCAAGATTGCAAATGCGCGCAGGTCCGCGCCTAATGTTATGCGTGCGAGGTTACTTCGCCGAAGTATTACTGCTGATTCTACTGGCACCATTGTGCGCTCACGCGCAGGAAAAGAACCACGTCGCTCCCGAGCAAATGGACAAGGCGATTCGGGAAATCGAAAAACTCGCGCAAAAGCAAATCCAAGAAAATGCGCTACCGGGGCTGGCGATCGCGGTGGTGTTTCAAGACAAGACAGCGTATGCGAAAGGATTTGGCGTGCGCGATGTGAACACGAACGCGCCGATTGACGCTGACAGCGTGTTTCAACTCGCGTCGGTTTCCAAGCCGATTGGCGCGACCGTGGTTGCCGGGCTGGTCGGCGAAGGAAAAATCACCTGGGACTCGAAACTCAGCGTCCTCGATCCCACATTTGCAATGTTCGATCCGTGGGTGACGCGCGAGATCATGTATGCGCATCGGAGCGGCTTGCCCGAGCACGCGGGCGACTTGCTCGAAGATCTGGGTTACACGCGGCTGGAAATTCTATTTCGGCTGCGCTATCAACATCCCGGGAGCAGTTTTCGGTCGCATTACGCGTACACGAACTTCGGCATGACCGAAGGTGCCGTCGCCGCAGCGAAAGCGTACGGCCTGGAATGGGAAGAGGCGTCGAAGCAGAAATTATACAATCCGCTCGGGATGAATTCGACCAGCTCGCGTTATGCAGATTTCATGGCGCGCCGGAACAAGGCAT
Source organism: Verrucomicrobiota bacterium (assembly GCA_003219435.1). Lineage (GTDB taxonomy): Bacteria > Verrucomicrobiota > Verrucomicrobiia > Chthoniobacterales > UBA10450 > Udaeobacter. The sequence continues at coordinate 36,743 of QHOW01000080.1, forward strand.
TGGGGCACGTGCCGGTAAACGGCAAATGGGTGCAAAAATTCAAACGCGATCCGGATGCGCAATCGCCAACGGGCGGAGTTAGTTCTTCGGTGAATGATTTGGCGAAATGGATGCGGTTGCAGCTCGCCAACGGCAGATTTGATGGCAAACAAATCGTGGATGAAAAAGCGCTGGTCGAAACGCATCAGCCGCAGATGCTCACCGGCTCTAATCCTTTCACCCGACTGCCGACTTTTTATGGGTTGGGATGGAACGTCAGTTACGATCCCGAGGGTCGGTTGCGCTTGAATCATTCCGGCGCGTTTGGCTTGGGCGCGGCGACTTATGTAAATCTCGTGCCGAACGAGCAATTGGGCGTCGTCGTGCTCACTAATGCGTACCCGATAGGCCTGGCGGAAGCACTTGGGACGACGTTTATGGATATCGCACTGTACGGGAAGCCCACCCAGGATTGGTTTGCTCTTTTTAAATCGGCACGTTGCTCGGCTTCGATTATTCCAAGCCGCCTGCGTCGCCCGCGCCTGCATCGAAAAATAGCGCCTACCTTGGAAGATACACGAACGATTTCTTCGGCGAAATCTCCGTCGTCGAAAAGGAGGGCGGGCTCGCGATTATACAAGGCCCGAAGAAAATGACCTTCGCCATGAAACATTATGATCGCGACACGTTCACCTATGAGACGGAAGGCGAAAACGCTGTAGGCAGAAGCGGCATCACCTTTACCATCGGGCCGGATGGCAAAGCGACACAGGTGCTCGTGGAAAATCTCAATGTGCGCGGCGAAGGAGCTTTCAAGCGCGTTCCAGATCAGAAGTAACAGGACAGCTCCTTCGCCTTTGGGACGAACGGTGTTATTTCTCTCTCGCGTAGAGCACGCGAAATGACCACTCGGCTTAAAACAGTTGCGCGCACCAAGTCAAAATCGAGAAGGGATGCGCCGAGTTTCGGTTTCACCTC
>QHOW01000179.1 GCA_003219435.1 Verrucomicrobiota bacterium
CAAAAGCTGAGCGCGGCACGCGCTCTCTTAGCAATGCCGCGGGGCGAATGCAATCACGAATTTTTGCAGTTCCTGTGTCATCCTGAGCGGAGTGAAGGATCTCACAATCGCCACCGATTCGGCTCGCCCGGCGGTCGCGCCCTACCAGTTTGCTCACATGCCGGGTAAATTTGCCAAATTCTTTTGACGCTTAATACTAAAAACTAATGCCCCGCGATTCTTTCGTTCATCTGCATCTGCACACGGAATATTCGCTGCTCGACGGTGCGATCCGAATGAAAGAGCTCATGAAACAGGCGGCCGAATTCAAGATGCCCGCCGTCGCGATCACCGATCACGGCAATTTATTTGGCGCGATTGAATTTTACCAGGAAGCGATCCGCGCGGGGATCAAACCGATCATTGGTTGCGAGGCGTACATCGCGCCCGGCTCGCTCAAGGATCGGCCGGGCTCGCGGCGCGATGCTGCATATCACTTCACGCTCCTACGAGACCGGTTATCGCAACCTTGTGAAGTTGGTGACGGCGGCGCATCTCGATGGATTTCATTACGCGCCCAGGATCGACAAAGAACTTTTGTCAGCGCATTCAGCGGGTCTGATTGGGCTGAGTGGTTGTCTTGCGAGCGAAATCAACAGCGCGATCCAGGCAAACAATGTCGAAAAGGCGAAACAAAGCGCGGCCGAATATCGCGATATTCTTGGAGCGGAAAATTTCTTCATGGAACTGCACGATCACGGGATGGAAGCGCAACACAAATGCAATCGCGTGCTGCCGCAAATAGCGGGGGATCTCGGCGTCGGACTGGTTGCCGCGAACGATGTTCACTTTCTGCGGCGGAGCGATCACGAAGCGCATGACGTCATGCTTTGCATCGGCACCGGCAAAATGGTGCAGGACGAAAACCGTATGCGTTACGTGCCGGAATTGTATTTCAAATCACCGGCCGAAATGTGCGAGGTGTTTCGCGATTTTCCCGAAGCCATTACAAACACCCTGAAAATCGGCGAACGTTGCCATGTCGATCTCGAATTTGGCCGTTCCAAGTATCCGGAATATCCGGTGCCTGCTGGAAAGCAGCGCGAAAGTTATTTGCGCGAACTTTGTTACGAGGGTCTGCGCGAGCGCTACGGCGAACGGGCGGCGAGCGACCCAGAGTTGATCAAGCGGCTCGATTATGAGCTCGGCGTTCTCGAGCGGACTGGGTTCGTCAGCTATCTGCTCATTGTTTGGGATTTCATTCATTTTGCCAAAGAGAAAGGCATTCCTGTCGGCCCGGGCCGCGGTTCGGCCGCGGGCTCGATGGTCGCTTACGTCCTCGGAATTACAGACATCGACCCGCTCCAATATGGATTGATCTTCGAGCGATTTTTAAATCCGGACCGCGTCTCGCCGCCAGATATCGATGTCGATTTTTGCGAAGCGCGCCGCGGCGAAGTTCTCGAATACGTGCGCCAGAAATATGGTGAGCGCCGGGTCGCCCAAATCATCACTTTTGGCAAACTCAAGGCAAAGAGCGTGGTGCGCGACGTCGGCCGCGTCATGGGTTTGAGCTATCGGGATGCCGATCGCATCGCGAAGATGATTCCAAACGAGCTGAATATCACGCTCGATTCAGCCGTAGAAAAAAATCCCGAATTGAAACGAGCCGTCGCCACTGAGCCGGCAACTCGCCAGCTTTTTGATTACGCCAAAGTGCTTGAGGGGTTATCGCGGAATGCCGGTGTCCACGCTGCCGGCGTGGTGATCGCGGATCGGGACTTGTCTGATTACATCCCGCTTTGCCGTGACGTCAAAGGCAACGATGTCATCAGCCAGTATCCGATGGGGCCGCTCAACGATCTGGGGCTTCTGAAAATAGATTTCCTCGGATTAAAAACGCTAACCGTGATCGAGGACACGCTGGCACTGATTCACAAACGGAAACCAGGTTTTTCGCTGAAGAATATTCCGCTCGACGACCCAGCGGCGTTCGGTCTCTATAACCGCGGCGAAACGATCGGCCTCTTCCAGATGGAGTCCGGCGGGATGACGAGCCTTTCGAAACAGTTGGATGTAAAAAAGCTCGATGACATCATCGCGCTGATCGCGCTTTATCGGCCGGGCCCGATGGAGCTCATCCCCGAATACGTGAAAGCGAAAAAGGGGATCACGCCGATCAAATACCTGCATCCGCTGCTCGAAGACATCTGCGCCGAGACTTATGGGGTGATGATTTATCAGGAACAGGTAATGGCTGCAGCGAGCAAACTTGCCGGCTATTCACTTGCACAGGCCGATCTTCTCCGGCGCGCCATGGGCAAGAAGGATAAGGAGAAGATGGCGAAGGAGAGAGCAAATTTTATCGAAGGCTGCGCGAACACGAACAAGATTCCGGAGAAAAAAGCCAACGCCATCTTCGATTTGCTGGAAAAATTCGCGGGTTACGGATTCAACAAGAGCCACAGCGCCGCTTATGGCGTGATCAGTTACCAAACCGCTTATCTGAAAGCGCATTATCCGGTCGAATTCATGGCCGGATTGCTTAGCAACGAGATCAACAACACCGATAAAATTTCCGTCTTCGTGGGCGAGTGCAAACGCATGGGGATCTCGATCCTTCCGCCCGATGTTAACAAAAGTGGGTTGAAGTTTACTCCGGAAATGTGGGACGGACCTCAGTGTCCCGACGGTCGCGGCGCTCCCACATTCAACACAATTCGTTACGGGCTCGCCGCGATCAAACACGTCGGCGAAAGCGCAATGGACGCCGCAATTCGCGAACGCGAGCGGGGAGGGGACTTCAGTTCGCTGCAGGATTTTTGCAGCCGGCTGGATTCCCGCATCGCCAATCGAAAAATGCTCGAAAGCCTGATCAAAGCTGGTGCGTTCGATTTTCTTGGCCGTGAGCGCGCGGAACTTTTTGCCTGCATTGATGAAGCCCTGAGTGCATCCGCGGCCGCGTATCGGGACCGCGTGGCCGGTCAAGTTTCACTGTTCGATGAGAAAACTGCGCCCACAACCTCGAGAAAAAGGTTGATTACTCCATGGAGCGAACATGAAAAGCTCACCTATGAAAAAGAGCTGCTCGGTTTTTACGTCAGCGGGCACCCGCTCGACGCGTATGTCGATCTATTCGCGGCAAAAAATTATCGACCGATTGCTTCATTGAGCGAACTCGATGATCGCGCGCCGTTCAAAATCGCAGGAGCGATTGTGGACGTGGAAAAGAAGTTTACCAGAAGAGAGGGCAAACCATTCGCAGTCGTGTGGATTGAAGACTTGAATGACATGCTCGAAGTGGTGGTCTGGAATGAGGTTTACGTTAAAACTTCGGAAGCGCTCACAGGGGGGCGAGTCGTTGAAATAAGTGGGACGCTGGATAAACGCGACGACGGTCTCCGCGCCACTGCTCAGGAGATTAAGGCGCTTGCATCGGGGAAAACCAATGGGGCGAATGAAAGCGCGACGGATACAGCCCAGGAAGAGGCCGTGCTGTTGCAATTTTCCCCCGCAACCACTGGGGTTGAATTGCGCGAAGTGCGCGAGATTCTTGCCAGTTCACCCGGTCGCCGTCCGGTTCAGCTAGTGTTTGATCGCGCTAATGGGAATTCGTTGCGGCTGGATGCCGGCACGGAGTTTCGCGTTAACCTTACCCACGATCTCGAGGCCAGGCTTTCACGCTGGCTGGTAACGGCGAAGTCATAGCCCCCGGCGTTTCACCCTCCTTCGCGCAGCTACGGCGCGGCATGCAGAAACACCCTACAATCTCATCAATGGTAGGGACGGACCGCCGGGCCGTCCGTTGGCTTCAGCGCGCCGGGCCGTCGCGCCCTACCAGAGCATCTTATTTCCTCTTTATGAAATGACTTCGACAATCCTTGCGCCTTTGCAGAGCGCTGTGCCAGACGCCAATGCTTACTTTCGACGTTTTTTGGGGTGAACCGCCTCGCGTGGCGCTTCTTGGCGCGGAGGGACCCCGAGCAACAATGTTCCCCCCCCCGCGTATGCGCTCGAAAAACAGAGCGGAAATTGGCGGGTTGCTCTTATCAGGTTCAAAGCGGGGAAGGATTGAGGGCTTAACGGTTCTTTCAAACCGATCGTCCACCCGGATTGAAAAAGTCCTCCGCGAAACTCAATTTCTGTGACTGCAGGTGCGAGCGCTATTGTGACCGCGCCGATCTCAATTTTGCCCACGCAATCGATGGGTCGCATCATTAGATCGAAAATTGGTGTCGCGCCGGCGATCTCGATTACAAGATCGTTTGTATCTTGAAACTCGAGTTTTCCACTAACCAAAAGATCGACATCCTTCGTCGAGGTATTGAAAAAATCCAGCGACGCGCGATTTCCTCCAAAAGTGATATGACCGTTCACTTCACTGAGGTTGAAGGGATTCCGGCTTTCGCCGGACAACTTTCCGCTCGATAATGCTATCTCGCCGTCAATTTGGGGATGTTGCAACGTCCCCGAAAGGGAAATGCTTCCGCTTAGAATACCCTCGCGAAAAATTTCCCGGTGACAAAATTGGGGGGCGTTTGCCAGGAAGATTGAAGGAAACTCCAGCGTCACATTGAGAGGAGCTGTCCGAAAGGCGGTCCAATCGGTGCCAATTCGTAAAGGGAAATTGGCTGTGAAATCAACCGGGCTCGACTTTGGCAAACCGATCACGCCGCGTGCGTTCCATTTATTGGAGTCGATGGTTATCTCAATGTGCGCCGGGGCTGGTTTCGAATTTTTCTCAGCGGGGCCGCAAAAGATCGACGAATACTCGGCGAGATCATCGACCGTGGCGCTGATCGTTCCCGAGTAATTATGCTCATGCGACATGTCGAGCTTGCCTTGCGTGGTGAGGGAATCGTTCTTGCGCTTCAGATCCAATTGCTCGATCTCCAGTTCGGTTGCTTTCAAGTTCAGCTTCGCGCTCAACGTGTCGATTGCGGTTTTGAAAAGTGTGAGCGATGTGCCGTCGAAGGTAAGGTGCCCGCCAAACTTGCGGTTGCGCGTGTTCATCGTTCCCTCGATCGCAATGTTTCCAGCAAAATCTCCGGGGTTTGCGCCAAAAAGTGCTGCAAAATTGCCAAGCTGGTTGATGGACGCGGAGATATCGCCGCGGAAATCCGGGCTCAACCAACCAGATGAGTTGGAGGGAAATGACGCTTCCCCGCTTAAAGTGAGCTGGTTTGTTTTTTGTCGTATATAAAGTTGCTGGAGTTGGATCTGCCGGTTGTAGAGCACGGCTCCGAGCGTAATCGCTTCGGCTGTGCGATTGCGCCAGGTGAGCGCGGTCAATTCACCCCAGAGCGACGCAATTACGTGGGACGGCTCGGCCAGGTTGCCAGTAAAAGTGAAATTACAGGCGTGAAGCAACCCGTCGATGTGATCGGTGAATCCGATTGCTTCTGAGGTTTGGGCGAGAGAAATGTCAGAGGCCGAGCCGGCGACCTTCCAGTTCGCCGGCTGAGAGCGCCACTCCTGCGAAATGTTCGCCCGAATTTTTCCAACGCGTTGATCGGCGAGACGCGACAAGTCAGCCGTAACGGATTGCAGATCGAGACCACGCGTCAGGGAGAGTCCGGCTACTGCCAGGCGATTGTCCTGCCAGTTAGTCGCGCCGCGTAAATCGGAAAACGTTTGCCGAAGCCACGGCGACCCGATCATGACCTCGGCAGCGCTAAAGCGGCCTGCCTCTAATTCGCTTGCGGACAGGAAGCCCTTTCGGAGCAAAATCATCGTCGGCCCGGCTTCAACGCGAATGTCCAGGCTGGCAACGCTAAGATTCGCGGGGAGCAAGTTGTGTAACGTCGCCCAGCCCCGCTGGGTCATCGTACGCCCGGCGGGATTGCTGCGGCGTAGCTCGCCACGTAATTCTTGAATCGAAAGATCGCGAACCGCGCGGCCACGCGTGCCCAGCAGTATGTGCTTGAAATTCAAATCGAGGCTGGCCTGCTTCACGGTGAATTCAAATTGGAACGCGTGATCGGGCCCACTCCTCAGGCGACAGCCACGGATGACGACCGGCCGTAGAAACGGCGCATTGATCTGGTCGAGATCAACAACGAGCCCTTCCTGCCGGGCTTTCCACCAAACCCACCAACGGACGCCATTGGAAACGGTGAGTGGCGCGAACCAAATCGCGATCAGTACCGCCGCCAGGATTAGCAGACCTGCGAAAAATAATCGATTCTTAAACGGCATCGTGGAAGAAGGGTGAAACGTGATCGGTGATCAGATTATCAAACGTTGCGCCGATCAAACTCCGATCGCTGAACACTATTCACGTTTTTGGCCGTTGGTGAAGATCAAGCGCAAGGGCTGTTGCGTGTGAATACGCTGCTCGAGTTGTTGCCGCAAAGCGTGCTCGGCTTCAGCAGGCAAACCGCTCTCGGTCGCCTTTTCCCGGGCGAGCTGAGGCAGGATTGACAATTCGCCTTGCACATCCTCGCCGGAGATTCGATTCCACAGTCCGTTTTCAAACGCGAGGACGTCCAGCTGGTCTTGCTCGATTCCCAGAATCTGAGCGTGCGGAAGCTGAACAATGATCTCGTCCGGCCGAATATCTATTGAAAGATTCTGCCGCAAATCGAAGCCGGCTTTAGCGTTGAATGTGCCATGCAGCTTTACCCGCTTCGAGCTGCCCACCCAGCTATGCAACAGTTCGTGTTCGACTTCGATCCGACGTGACAAAACCACCAGCTCGCTCACTGGTCTGGTTTGTTCCATGTAAACCCGGTTATTGATCGTAATGTGCGGCTGCAAGTGCGCGATATCGATGAAAG
>QHOW01000185.1 GCA_003219435.1 Verrucomicrobiota bacterium
GGCTGGCAGTTCGCGTCAAGTTCAATCAGAACCTGGTGAGCTCGTGGTTCAGCAGTGTCATGCAAATTATCAACAACGTAACCATGCTCGCGGTAATCCTCGCCGGGGGTGCGCTGGTCCGCGAACGCGAACGGGGCACGATCGACCATCTGTTGACCATGCCGTTGAATCCGACTGAAGTAATGACGTCAAAAGTGTGGGCGAACAGTTTGGTCATCGTCATTGCGACTGCTCTATCGCTCTGGTTTGTAGTTCGAACGCTGTTGCAGGTACCGATCGCCGGATCGATTCCGCTTTTCCTGCTCGGCACCGCAGTTTATCTCTTTTCCGCTACGTCTCTCGGAATTCTGCTTGGCACTGTGGCGCGCTCGATGCCGCAACTTGGGTTGCTTTTTATGATGGTCGCGCTGCCAATGAATCTGCTCTCCGGAGGCAACACGCCCGTCGGCAGTATGCCGCCAGCGTTGCAGATGCTCGTGCAAATCTTTCCCTCGACGCACTACGTCAATTTCGCGCAGGCGATTCTCTACCGTGGCGCAGGCTTCGACATTGTCTGGCGCAGCTTCGCAATCGTCGCGGCAATCGGCGCCGTGTTTTTTGGCGTGGCTCTTTTTGGCTTCCGCCGAACCGTGGCAGTGACCTGAACCCTGGCCCGTCGTTCTCATTTTTCGCTTCGCACGGGCGATGCTTTGATTAAGGATTAAGGGATGACTTGGCGCGGGCTTTCTCACGTTGCGGGTTTTATCACCTTTTTAATTCTGTGTTCCGCGTCGGTTGCCCTCGCTGAGGATTTCAAAGCGATTGACGGGAAAGAATACAAAAACGTCAAGGTCAGCCGGGTGGAACCCGACGGCATTGTGCTCATCAGCAAATCGGGGATCGCGAAAGTCTATTTTACCGAGTTGCCGACGGAGGTTCAGGAACGTTTTCATTACGATGCCGAGCAGGCCGCCGCATACTCGGCCGAGCAAACTGCCAGTCAGGTGGCGTTGCAAAATCAGCAGGCGGAATTACGACGGAAACTCGCTGAAGAAAAGAACAGATATTGGACCGGACAAGAACCAGCAAAAGACCAGCAGGATAAGGTTCGAGCGCCTGCTGCGGTTGTCCCTGGTCGCGGTCAACAGGTCGAAGTGATCTCTCACGGCGCGCCGGTGGACATCAGCAAACATCTCGCGCTCGGCAACGTGACCGTCGTAGATTTTTATGCGGACTGGTGCGGCCCTTGCAAACACATCTCGCCAAGCCTGGAGCAGATGGCAAGGACCGATCCGGAGATTGCGCTGCGCAAGATCGACATCGTCAATTGGAAAACGGCGGTGGTGAAGCAGTACAACATCCGCTCGATTCCGCAGGTCAACATTTACAATCGCGGCCGCCACCTGGTCGGCACCGTTGTCGGCGCCTACATCCAAGAGGTCAAGCGTTACGTCGCGCAAGCGAAAACCAGCGGCTGACGATCACGTCCTCTTACTGCTTGTCGAAGACCGCGATGTTCTTGAACTTCTTGGCCACCTTCTGTTCGGATAGAAAATCGCCTCTCTGCCAAGCGCGGCCAGCCGGCGCCCCAGTTCCGGTTGTTCCACTCGTAGTAACAGTGCGGCTCTTGCCATCGGCGGCCACAACAACGCGACCAGTGACCGTAATCTTTCCACCTTTCTTGCCGGTGAAATCCAGGGTCCGGTCATCGACCTTTCTGTAAGAGCGCATGTCTGCATTTGGGTCGCCAGTGACGGAATAATCCTTTCCGTCGAGTTTGCCGATCCACTCGCTGTGCGTGGGTTTGCCGTCCGCATTCACGCCATCCGCCGTGATTCTTACTTGGCTCCCCCTGGCCTCATAAACGACCCTCGTATTTTTTCCGGTCCCCGGCGTGAATTTCGATTTGGCTTCGTTGAGTTTCCAAGTGCCTATCAGGGGATCGGCAGCCAAACAGAGTGGTCCTGCTAAAAAGCAAAACGCTAATGTTAATCCAATTATTTTCGTTTTCATGCGCCGATCAAGACTGGTCTTCGATTTGCCGTCAATGCTTTTTTAGAGGTAACAGCGCGGCACATAGCAACAGCCGCTGAACCAGAAACCGGTAGTCAGGAAGCCTTCAGAGCATCGGGAGTGGTTGCTTGGACTTCGGCCGTGGGAATTCTTGATCGAGATCGGCCAGCTCTTCCTTGGTAAGTTTGATGTCGATCGAACGCGCATTCTCGCGGACATGCGTTTTGTCGCTGGCTTTCGGGATGGCGATGACGCCTGGTTGCCGCAGCACCCACGCGAGCGCGATTTGCGCAGTAGTGGCGGCATGACGTTTCGCAATTTTCTTTAACGTCGCACTATCCAAGAGCCCTCTTCCGTGACCGACCGGGGAATAAGCCATGATCGGAATATATGATGTTTGAGGCTTGATGTTTGATGTAAGGAACGGTAGAAGATCGAATTCGATCTCGCGATTTTCGAGATTGTAGAGGACTTGGTTCGTGGCGCAGGTGGAACCGGCTTCGATGTCGAGCAGTTCCTGCATATCTTCGACGTCGAAATTTGAAACGCCCCAGCGCCGGATCTTTCCGGCAGACCGAAGTTTCTCGAACGTCTCGACGGTTTCCGCAAGGCGCGTATTTCTCTCTCGCCAGTGCAACAGGTAAAGATCGATCGCATCGGTGCGAAGACGTTTGAGACTGCGCTCGCACGCTTTCGGCAATTTCGTCCGCGAAGCATTGTGCGGATAAACTTTCGTGACGACGAACACGCGATCGCGCTGACCGGCGATCGCGTCGGCTACGACCTTTTCCGCGCCGCCTTCGCCGTACATTTCCGCCGTATCGATCAGGGTCATGCCAAGATCGATTCCCAAACGCAACGCCGCGACCTCATCCGCGTGCGCGCTTTTGTGCTCGCCCATTCGCCAGGTGCCCTGGCCCAGCGCCGGAACGCGTTCGCCATCTGGCAGCAGAACGGTTTTCACTTCCAGAAACGTTCAACCTTAAACGCCCAGCATTCAACGCCGACAGACGAAGAAACATCCGCTCGTCTCTGCTCGCACTTAGATCAGCGTATGAAAAATAGTGAAGCTGATGACTATGGTTTGGACAAAAAAGAAAATGGCGTAGAACTGATGATACCGTTCGTTTCGTGTGATCGCGGCCGTCACCAGACCGGCGAAGTAAAGTGTGTTACTGACGTAATATTGCGGTCCTAGTTGAAGAAAATGCGGAAGCCCCTTGAGCAGCGAGTCAAAGATATCGACCGGCGTAAATAAAGCGAAGAGGGTGAAAAAGGCGCGATGATTCGCGTAATAATGCGTCTTGTACTGGACAGTAGCATCGACAACGCCTTCGCGCGGAAAAAGCAGCACCGATGCAAGGTATAAGATCGTCGGCGAGATGAGGACGAAGACGAATAGAAAAAACGTCCACGGCTGCTGGTTACGCCAGCGGTAGAAGATCCACCAAGCGACCACGAGGTAGAGAAAGAGGTTAAGAATCCAGAGGAGGTGCACCCAATAAATCTGCCGATGCGAGCCGGCCTGCAGCATTTCGCCGACGCCGGCCAGCACCCGTGTCATCCCCAACGCGAGAATGATGGAGATAAGGACTGAGAGATACTCGAATGCACTCATCGTTTAAGAAACGTTTGATGTTTGATGTGTGATGTTTGATGTAAACATGAATTCGCGACAGAAATCAAAATGAAATCGCAATACGATGTAGTAATTCTCGGGGCGGGTCATAACGGTCTGGTTGCTGCGAGTTACCTGGGGCGCGCCGGGTTGAGTGTTCTTCTGCTTGAGAAGAACGATTACATCGGCGGGGCGACCACTTCGCAGAAAGTCTTTCCCGATTACGACGCGCGTTTGTCGCGCTATTCTTATCTGGTCAGTCTCTTCCCGGAGAAAATCATTCGCGATCTGGGATTGAATCTGGAGCTGCGCAGACGGGCGACCGCGTCGTTCACGCCGTATGCGAAAGATGGCCATCACGACGGTCTCATGTTGAGCAATGTTTCCGAAGAGATGAGTCGCCGGTCGATGTTCGATCTGACTGGCAGTTACACCGAGTGCGAACAGATGAAGAAATTTTATCATCTCTCGCGTGTGTTCGCCGCACAGGTCTGGGACGCGATGTTGGAGCCGCTGGTCGCGAAAGAGGATTTCGAGCGCCGGTTCGATGTCGATGATGTTTCGCGGGAAGCATGGCGCAGTCTGGTCGAGGAACCGATCGGGCGCGCTATCGAACGTTATTTGCAAAACGATTTGGTTCGCGGGCTTGTTCTGACCGATGGAAAAATCGGCGTCTTGACTCACCCACACGATCCATCGCTCGTCCAAAACCGGTGTTTTCTTTATCACGTCATCGGCAATAAGACGGGCGAATGGAAGGTCCCGGTTGGCGGCATGGGCACCGTGGCGCGTGAGCTGGAACTGGCTGCGCGCAAAGCGGGCGCCGAATTGCTAACAAGCGTGGAGATTCGCGCGCTCGATGTGAAAGGAGAGAAAAAGACAGTCCAATTTGAAATTGAAGCCGCCGAAGGCAGGACCTTTGCCCCGCATTCGGAGACGGTGGAAGCGCGCTATCTTCTGGTGAATTTTGGCCGGAACGTGCTCGCGAAGTTTGTCGGCAAACTCTATCAGCCCGAGTCAACGGAT
>QHOW01000186.1 GCA_003219435.1 Verrucomicrobiota bacterium
CTCACATCGCTCTGGCCGTGAAAAGCGCGAAACGGTCGTTCGAGTTCTATCGGAAAGTTTTCGGTATGATCAAAGTCTACGATCAGAATGGATGGATCCAGGCTCAAACGCCCGGCACGCGAGACATCGTTGTCTTCGATGAAAGCGCCCCGCGAACAGGCAAACCAGGCGGTATCGCGCATTTTGGTTTCCGCCTGCTCGATCCAAAAGAAATCGATGCCGCTGCCAAAGCCGTGCAGGAAGCCGGCGGAGAGATCCTGGACAAGGACCAGTTTTGCCCGGGTGAACCGTATTTGTTTTTCAAAGATCCGGACGGCTACGAAGTTGAGATCGTGTTTGAAATGCCGACACCGGTCGATCCGAAACTGAACCAGAAATGATTTCGTTTGTCATTCCGGCCTACAACGAACAGCTGGAGCTTTCATCGACCATCGCGGCAATTCGCCATGCCGCTGTCACCGGAACAGCACAGTCGTATGAAGTCATTGTGGTCGATGATGCTTCGGGGGATGCGACATCTGAAATCGCGACAACCGCAGGCGCCCGCGTCATCTCGATCAATCGACGCCAGATTGCGGCCGCACGTAATGCCGGCGCACGCGCCGCGAATGGTCAATACCTCTTCTTCGTGGACGCCGATACTCGCATAAACAAAGCGCATGTTGTCGAAGCGATCGGCGCCCTGGGGACGGGTTACGCAGGCGGCAGCGCGCGCGTAATTACGGATGGAGTTATTCCGTTGTGGGGCCGCGTTTTTATCCGCGTGTTTTGCGCTCTTTACTTCGGGTTCAATCTCGGCGCGGGTGCATTTCTTTTTACCAGCCGACGAAATTTCGATGCGATTGGCGGCTTCGATGAGCGGTATTTTATCGGCGAAGAAGTTTATTTCAGTCTGGCCCTGAAAAAACTGGGGCGCTTCAAAGTGCTGCGGGAACCTATTCTGACATCGGGACGGAAATTGCGCATGTATTCGGCGAGACAGATTTTTGGCAACACATTGGCTATCATTCTCGGCGGCTCTCGGGTGGCGCGCTCGCGCGCGAAACTGCATCTCTGGTATGACGGTAAACGCGAAACAGGGATTGTGAATTTCGCTGAAGCTTTTGAGGAGGAAACGGGGAGAGATGCGGGAAAACAATAGCTGCTTTTCTCAATGTCCCAAAAATCGTGTAACCTGGCCCATGAAGAAATTGATCTGCCTGTTCGTCACCTACTCCCTTTGCGGCAGCATGATTGCGTTCGCCAGTGATGAAGCGAGCTTGAATCAAGCGATTAATTCCCTCAATGCTCGCGCCAAGACCGACGCGGACAAGAAGCTCGTGCTGAAAGCAGTCTCGCAGCAAACCGGGCTGCCAGAGAAAACGTTGCGATCGCAGATGAGCGCGACACATCTCGGTTATGGGGAGTTGCTCGCGGCAAACTCGATCGTCGAGGGCAGTGGCAAGAACTTGAATGCCGTTCTCACCATGAAGGAAGGAAAGAGTTGGGCGAGCGTGTCGAAACAACTCAGGGTGGATCCTTCCAGCATTGTGAATCGACTTCATATTGCAGAGAACACCATCCAGGCAGGTCACGCTGGGTCACGCGCCCAGAACACTCAAGGGACTCAAGCTGGTAGACAGGGAAACTCCTATGGCCCCCAGGCAGGCGGTCCCATGGGGGTAGGGTCTTCAATGCGTGGCCCTCGCTGATGGCGAAACGCTACTCGCTCACTTTAGTCATTTGCGATCGACATAAACCCATTCGCGGAGTGCTGGCGTAAGCTTTGGTTTTTAACCCTGGTCGTGCAGGGCTGGCCTAGCCCCCAGTTGCGAAAGGATATTCTTAAGTTAGAGTAAGCGCCTTCCAAATGGCACAGAGCACGGAAACGGGGAACTTAAAGGAGTTCCAATTGCACGAAAAAGATACCGGCAGCGCGGATGTGCAGGTCGCACTTCTCACCCGCCGGATCGAGCATTTGACCGAACACCTCAAGATCAACCGTAAAGATCACTCCTCGCGCCGCGGCCTGCTTAAAATGGTCGCGCAACGCCGGAGTTTGCTCGATTATTTGAGCAAGACAAAAGAAGATCGCTACAAAAAGCTGATCGACAAACTGAACCTGCGCAAGTAAACGGACTGATCTTTCGGGAAGTTCGTACCCCGTTTAACTGCTCGAAGCCAGAGGTAAATTAGAAAAATAACATAACCAGCGATCCAGGCCGCAGTAGCACCTTGGATTTTAGGTTTTAGTCTCGCCGTGGCGCGGTTAAAACCTACAGTCAGGGTGGCCGGCCTGGAACTCGCACATCCAGGAAAAGTACAATGCAACAGAAGGTCACGGCCCAAATTGGGGCCAATCAAATTTCTATCGAAACCGGCAGAATAGCCAGACTCGCCGACGGCGCGGTCGTCGTCTCATCCGGCGACACCATGGTGCTGGCCAGTGCGGTCTCGGCCACAGCTATCAAGGAAGGTCAGGATTATTTCCCGCTCACGGTCGATTATCGCGAAAAGGCGGCAGCCGTCGGGAAATTTCCCGGTGGCTATTTCAAGCGCGAAGGACGTCCCGCGGAAAAGGAAACGCTTACTTCGCGCATGATCGATCGGCCGCTCCGGCCTCTCTTTCCACAGGGATACTTTTACGACACGCAGATCATCTCGATCTTGCTCAGCGCCGACGGTGAAAATGATCCCGACATTCTGGCGCTCAACGGAGCCTCCGCCGCGCTTTGCGTATCGGACATTCCATTTGCGGGTCCGATCGGCGCCGTCCGGGTTGGCCGGGTCAAGGGCCAGTTCGTCGCCAATCCGACGCACGCGGAGCGCGCCCAAAGTGATCTCGATTTGGTTTATGTCGGCACCGAAAACGACGTAATCATGATCGAAGGCTCGGCGAACGAACTGCCCGAGGATGAGTTCGTGAAAGCGCTCGAGTTCGCGCACGGCCATGCGCGCGAGATGATTCGCATTCAAAGAGAACTGGCGGCCCAAGTGGGCAAACCGAAACGCGACGTGCCGTTGCTCCAGGTGAACCAGGATCTGCTCGATATCACATACACCGTCGCCGGTGACCGGATCGAGAAGGCGCTTTATACAGAAGGCAAGGTGGCGCGCGCTAAAGCGGCCGACGCATTGCGCGAGGAAGTGAAGAAGTCGATCCTGGAAAAACATCCTGAGGCCGATTCCTTTGCGATCTCGCGGGCATTCGATTATGTCCAAAAAAAGGCATTTCGCATCAGCATTTTGGACAAACAAAAGCGCGTTGATGGCCGCGGTTACCAGGATTTACGGCCGATTAGTTGCGAAGTGAGCGCCCTGCCGCGCGCGCACGGGTCGGCCATTTTCCAGCGCGGCGAAACCCAGGCGGTTGCGCTTGCCACACTGGCGCCGATCGAGGAAGCGCAGATGCTTGATGCTTACGGTGGCGGCGAGCAATCGAAGCGGTTCATTTTGCACTACAACTTTCCTCCCTTCAGCGTGGGTGAAACGGGGCGGACGGGCGGGCCTGGGCGACGCGAGATCGGTCACGGTGCGCTGGCGGAACGTTCCCTCGAACCGGTGGTACCGAGTGAGAACGATTTTCGCTACGCCATTCGCATCTCAAGCGAGATCATGGAATCAAACGGATCGACATCAATGGCGAGCGTTTGTGCTGGCATGTTGGCGCTTATGGATGCGGGTGTTCCGGTGAAAACGCCGGTAGCTGGAATTTCAGTCGGGCTGGTTACCGAGTTTGGCGATGCTCAGCAATTGAAGCGCTACGAATTGCTGACCGACATCATTGGCTCGGAGGATCATTTCGGCGACATGGATTTCAAACTTTGCGGAACGGAGGCTGGCGTCACTGGTTTTCAGCTCGACCTGAAACTCCCCGGGATTAGTCACAAAATCATGGCCGAAGCGATCCAACGCGCGCAAGAAGCGCGCACGAGAATTCTCGACATCATGCGCAGCACGCTGGACAAGCCGCGTTCCGAATTATCCAAATACGCGCCGCGCATTGAAACAATTAAGATTAATCCGGAGAAGATCGGCGCGCTGATCGGACCCGGCGGCAAAACCATCAAGGGCATTGTCGCGGAGACTGGCGCTGAAATTAACATCGAGGATGACGGCTCAGTGCACATTTACGCGACGAGCGGCGAAAGCATGGCGCGCGCAAAAGAAATTATCGGTGGCATGACGCGTGAGATCGAGATCGGCCAGACGTATCAGGGTCGCGTAGTCTCGACGAAGGAGTTCGGCGCGTTTGTCGAGGTTTTCCCGGGCAGGGATGGGCTCGTTCACATTTCCGAGCTCGCAGATTTCCGTGTGAAACGAACGGAAGACGTTGCCAAGGTTGGCGACATCATCTGGGTCAAGTGCATCGGCATTGATGATAAGGGGCGCGTAAAACTTTCCCGCAAAGCCGCGTTGAAAGAGCGCGCTGAAGCCGAAACGGGCCAGCCCGCGCCGGCAGAGAAAGCTGCGGGCTGATCGGAAGTGTAGGGCTGTAGAGTCCGCTGTCCTCAGCGGATATCGCGTCCCACCCGAACGTGCTGCGCTGAGGACAGCGCACTCTACAGCATGCGCAATGATTTCTCGTAAGTTGACAAGCACGGCTTCGGGTGAAGTTAAACGGATGATGAGGGCTGATCTATGAGCGCATCCACCCGGATTTCCTACGGTGTGCTCGCCTTCACGATTATTCTCGCCGGGTTCCTCCATCTTGGAGCACCGCTGCTGGTCGTCTTGTTCTCCTACTTTGCGTTGCGCCAGCTGTATTATCTGATGAAGAGGAAGTGGCTCGCCTTGGTCCTGTTTATCGTTGCTGTCACAGGCATTGCAGCCGCTGCGGTATATCTTACCCGTGCCATCATCCTTGCGTTGCCCGATGTGGCTGAGACCTCGATTCCTTCCGCCAGCGCCTGGGCCCAGCGGCGCCAAATCGAATTGCCTTTTACTGATTTCGAGAGTTTGAGAACGGTCGTGATCGATACGCTCAAGGAGGAGGCGCATTACTTGCAAGACGTCGCCCATTTTGCCAGGAGTACCAGCGTTGCATTGGTTTTTAGCATTCTCGGAATCATCGCAGCGGTAAGTCTTTTTCTCAAAACTGGCTTGGACCCCTACCGGGGCACGCATGCAGTGAAGAACAATCTGTATTCCATTTCCTGCGATGAAGTCTCGACCCGCTTCCGCGATTTTTATCGCAGTTTCGCCACCGTGATGGGCGCCCAGATTACAATTTCGCTAATCAACACCGCGTTGACCGGGCTGTTTGTGGTGATCGTTCGGATGCCGCATGCGCCGCTTCTTATTGCGATCACATTTCTCTGCGGCCTCGTGCCGATTGTCGGAAATCTCGTGAGTAATACCATCATTGTTTTCATTGCATTAACAATTTCCTTGAAGCTGGCGATCGGGGCTCTGGTGTTTCTTGTTCTGATTCATAAGCTGGAATATTTCCTAAACAGCAAAATCATCGGCAGCCGGATTCGCAACCCCGTGTGGCTGACGTTGATCTCCCTGATCATTGGCGAAAGACTGATGGGGATCCCCGGCCTGATTCTTGCGCCGGTCGTGTTGAATTATCTGCGCGTAGAAATGCTCAAGATCGAAGTGCCGCGGATGCCGGAAAAAAGATGAATCGTTAAATCCTTACATGGTTACATCGTCACAACGGATGGCGCTCCTTTTAACTTTTGCAACCTTTTTAACCATGCAACGCCGCGACGTACGCCGTGAAAGCCGGTTTTCTTGAGAAATTAATCGAGCGACTCGGACGCATTGGGCCGGAAGAGGTGCAGAATTATTTTCTGCGTCTGGCGCAGGAGAAAGGTTTCCTCGAGACCGTTTTCAACGCCATTCAGGAAGGCATCATTGTGACCGATTCGAAAGGACGCATCACTTATCTTAATGATGCGGCCTGCGAATTGTTTGGGCTCGACGCGAGCGATGCCATCGGGAAACGGCTTGACGAGCGCGTCCGCGGTCTCGATTGGGAATCTCTTACTCAGAGCAGCGGGCCGGTCAGTCGCGACATGGAGATTTTTTATCCAGCAAATCGGTTCATCAATTTTTACATTGTACCGTTAATAATCGAACATCGTGAGGTCGGCGCTGTGGCTGGAGTCGCTGACTCCGGAGATCGAGACGGGACTGCCTTTAGCGGAATAACGGCCGGGGTCCCCGCCCCTGGATACAGCGAACAGGTTGGCCACGCCATGATCCTGCGCGATATCACCGAGAGTCGGCGCTCCGCACAGCAGATCATTGAGTCGGAGCGATTGAATGCGCTCACGCTGCTCGCCGCCGGTGTTGCGCACGAGATTGGTAATCCGCTCAACTCGCTTCACATCCATTTGCAGTTGATGGAGCGGCAGACGCACGAATTAGATCCCCCCGCGCGGGAGGAACTCCAGGAATCGATCGACATCGCCCGTTCGGAAGTCAACCGGCTCGATTCGATAGTGACCCAGTTTTTGCGCGCGATTCGGCCCTCCAAACCAGAGCTGCACCCGGAAAACGTGAATACCATCGTCGAGGAAACGTTACGTTTCTTCACACCGGAAATTCAGGATCGCGATATTGTTGTCGAGCAGGAACTGCGTTCGGACCTGCCTCTGCTTCAGATGGATCGTGACCAGATGAAGCAAGCTTTTTACAACGTAATCAAGAACAGCCTTCAGGCCATGAACCGGCGCGGCACCCTGCGCATTCACACCGATCGGGACGACACGCACGTCATGATCAGTTTCGTCGATACAGGCAGCGGTATGTCGGCCGAGAATTTAGGACGTGTTTTTGAGCCTTATTTCACGACCAAACCATCAGGTACCGGTCTCGGGTTGTTGATCGTTCGCCGAATTGTGCGCGAGCACGGCGGGGAACTTTCTATCGAAAGCAGCGAAGGGAAAAGAAGCGCATCCGAATGCTGGAAGCGGGCGAAGCCAGAGATCAGGGATCGGAAGTCAGAAGTCAGTGATCGCCGCCAAAAGCTTTTTTCAACCAGTCTTCGAACTGGCGAAAGAAGAGCCCGAGGTAAGCGCCGGGCGATTCTTTGAAAAGTTCGATAATGCGCGCGCTCAGGTCTTGTCCGGGTTCATCAATCGTACCGGATAGATGAATATTGGTCCATAGATAGCCGCCCTGATGGCGGCTAAAGACCTCTTCAGGATTCGGCAGCCAATCCAGATAGGCACGGGTAAGCCCAAGCCTGATCGTGCCGCCCAAACCACGGTGGTCGATAGAAATCTCTCCCTCGATCCGAAATTTGCCTCTCTCTTCGATAATGATGTCCTTGATGTCGAACTTCGGATAGCGCCACGCAAAAGTGAACGAACAATCATTCAGCTCCAAATGTTCGAATGACTTCTTCTGGGCGAGCTCAGCGAGCTTTTCCAGAAGGGGAAGATCGTCGATTCGCCCGTTACGAATACGCAACCAACCTTCGCCGGATGAGCTTTCCAGCTTCGGATCTGTTCCCGCCGAGTGAAAGTCGCCGAAAGCGTTACCATTAAAACGCCCCTTCCATTCCGCTGGCAACCACGTGCGAATTGGAACCGCATTGAAGTTCGCTTTGAAATCGACGCTCTTATCCTTCCCGATTCCGGCATTCGCCTGGGCATGAATGCTTTCGTCGCTACCCGAATTCGATGCGAGATCGACATCATAAATCGTCAGCAAGGTCTTGGTGATGAGAAGATGCAGGCGGCGGAGATCAAGATCAGGAAGCAATGCCATCTTCAGTCTCCCGCCGGTGGCGACATACTCAAAATCTCGGCCATGCGGCGTAATGAGCAGCCGGGTACCGAAGAAGCCGGCCCGCTCGCCACGAAATGGCCAGGTCACGTTGGCCCGCTCCGATTCAATCCTCTTCACGTAAACTCTGTTCGGTAAAAAAATTGCGAACCATGCCTTTGGTATCACTGCTTCAGGATTCGCCTCGTAAATCTGAATGGCGACGTCGCCGGATTGAACGTGCACGTAGTTCAACCTCCATTGCCGCACAAATACGCCCCACGGGTTAAACCTGGCGGTGATGCCGTGAGCATCGAGTGACTTCATCGCCTTCACTCCATTGCTCGCTTCGAAACTTTCGCTTGCAGCTGAAAAGGCACTGGTCCGTCGAATTGGCGCGTAGCGGCTACGAGGGAAATGCAAACCTTTCGCGGTTTCATCTTCCATCGCCGCACGGAACGCGTTGCCCTCGATGTAATGAGTGAGCAACGGACTGTAAAAAACGGCCACGCAACCAGCGACAGCGATCAGAAAAAAAATCGCAACCGCCCCCGCGCAAATCAACAATTTCCTTCGCAAAATGGCAACTGATCTAATGACGAATGGCGAATGATGAAATCCGAATCAATGACGAATTGCGAAACCCGACTCTGATTTTCTGCTATTCGGGCTTTGGCATTCCTTCGTCATTCGTCATTAGTGCTTCGTCATTTCTTTTGTCATTCCCAATTGCGCAAAGAGAAACGCATAGATGTCCGCCGATTGCTTAATGCGTTCGCTCAAGGCGGTGCCGATGCCGTGGCCGGCACTCGAGCTCGTCCGCAATAGAATCGGATTGTCGGATTTGTTCGCTTCATCGAGACGCGCCGTCATTTTGCGCGAGTGATATGGCGCGACCCGCCCGTCGTTGGCGCCGGTCATCATCAGAATCGAGGGATATTTCGTTCCATCGACAACGCGATGATACGGTGAGTAGGCGTAAAGCGCTTTGAATTGCTCCGGATTTTTTACCGTGCCGAATTCGGTCACGTTGAAGGCGCCATTCGGCGCGAGCTCGACCCGCAGCATGTCATAAATTCCGACTGAGGAAACGACCGACCGCATCAAATCGGGATGTTGCGTAATCATCGCTCCCATCAAGAGCCCGCCATTGCTTCCGCCCTGGATCGCGAGTTTTTCCGGGCGCGTGTACTTCTCTTTGATCAGGTATTCGGCAGCCGCCGCGAAATCATCGAACACGTTTTGTTTTTTGGTGAGATTGCCGGCCTTGTGCCACTCCTCGCCGAATTCTCCGCCGCCTCGAATGTTTGCCACCACGTACACGCCACCGCGATCGAACCAGAGCCGCCGCGTAAAATCGAAATTAGGCGCCATGCTGATGCCGTAGCCGCCATAGCCGTAAAGCAGCGTCGGATTCTGTCCGTCCCGCTTCATTCCTTTTCGGAAAACGATGTTGAGCGGAATCTTGGCGCCGTCCTTCGCCGTTGCGAACTCGCGCGTCACTTCGATGTCGGAAAATGAGACCGGCGATGTGCTGCGCAAGGCCGTCTTTACCGGCTCGGTTTCTCCTTGCACACAATGAAACCACGTCGCCGGCTCGGTGTAACTCACATCCCGAAACAGGAGCGAGTTATCTTCCAGGGCGAGCATTTCCTGAACAGACGATATCTTTGGAACTGGAATGATTGCTTCGTCTTTACCGTCCAACCCAAAGCGCCGGATCTGAGACGGGCCGCCGAGGATGTCGCCGACATAAATGGCATCGGCCGTGGGAACGATTTGCTCGATGACCGCTTCGCCTGCTAGCACGATTTCAACCGCATCTGTTAATTCCGGAGTGTCGAGCGGCAAGCGCAGAATTTTGCCGCGCGGCGCGCCAGCCCGCGAGAGAAGATAGAGCGCCTTGTCTCGCCCCAAGCGCGCGGCTTTAATTTGATCGCTGAATTGCGTGACTTGCGTCCACTTTCCGTCCGAACCGAGCAAATAATGGGCGAAATCGCCGCCATCGCCATTCGCCACCGTGGCGAGGATGTATCTGCCGTCGCGCGAAGCTTCGAGGACGATCTCAGCGATTCGCGGAAAGTCTTTGCCGACCGAATAAGTGTCTTCGGTGTCAGCCGTGCCGATTTTGTGAAAATAGACCTGCTGATAAAAATTCAGATCCGTTTCGGGCCGCTCGCCCTTCCGTGGAAAACGCGTGTAATAAATTCCGCTGCCGGCGGCATTCCAAGCCGCACTGCCTCCCGCTGTAGGATATTGCACGTGTGCAATGGTGTCG
>QHOW01000081.1 GCA_003219435.1 Verrucomicrobiota bacterium
TGCATTTTTCCAGTCACATCCATGACAAAGTAGCGTCCGTCCATCATCGGTTTTCTTACCGCCGTGCCTTTATATTCCTCCGGCTTCGCGTTTGGATCAGGGTTCATCCACATTTTGATGTTGTATGTCCACGTGCCGGCCAAATCCGCCAGCAGCTTGTGATTCTCGCCGGGTTTGGCCAGCTCCATCATTTGAGTCATCATTTTCTGCATGTCCTCTGCGCTGGGCTGTCCACTGGTTGATGACTGACTGCCACCTGGACTGGTCAGTGTTGCCGTCGTCGAAGGGCTGCTCATCACCGGGCTGTCACTTGGGATCGAAGGGGCGTTCGGCGATGGGCTGGTTACCTGCGCGGATGTTGGGATCGCGATCAACGCAGCTGAAAGAAACAGAGCAAGTAATGCGAATGTTTTTGGAATGTTCATGCGCCGATTGTGCCCGCGGCAACGCGGTGGAGTCAAGCGGGTTTGGGTACCGGTTATCAGTTATCAGACCGAGACAAAATAAACAACCGAATAGCGAATAATTGGTAACTCGCGCGATGGCGTGTGTTCACCAGCCGAGAACTTTGGCAAAAACGAGCGGCGCTACGATGGTGGCGTCGGATTCGATCATGTATTTCGGCGTGTCGACGCTCAGTTTGCCCCAGGTGATTTTTTCGTTGGGCACGGCGCCGGAATAGGATCCGAAGCTGGTGGTGGAATCACTGATCTGGCAAAAATAACCCCACTCGGGAACAGGCGTGCTGACCACGTCTTGATTGAGCATGGGCACAACGCAAATCGGGAAATCGCCTGCAATGCCCCCGCCGATTTGAAAGAAACCAATGGAAGAATCCTGTGATACCCGGCGATACCATTCCGCCAGCTCGATCATGTATTCGATTCCAGAGCGCACCGTATGCACGTCGGTGATTGCTCCCGTGATGCAGCGCGCGGCGTAAATGTTTCCGAGGGTCGAGTCTTCCCAGCCGGGAACAAACAACGGAAGGTCCTTCTGGGCGGCGGCCATCATCCAACTGTCGGCAGGGTCGATTTCATAGAATTTCTTGAGCCGGCACTCCCTTAAGATCTTGAAAAGAAATTCGTGCGGAAAAAAATGCTCCTTTTTTTTGTCGGCCGCGACCCACTCATCTATGACGGCTCTCTCAATTCGCCGGATGGCTTCCTCTTCTGGAATGCATGTGTCCGTCACCCGATTCAAATGACGAGCCAGCAGCTCTTTCTCCTGCTGCGGGCTTAACTCCCGATAATTCGGAATGCGTTCATACTTGCTGCGCGCCACGAGATTGAAGAGGTCTTCCTCCAGGTTCGCCCCGGTGCAGGTAATGGCGTGAACTTTATCCTGACGAATCATTTCAGCGAGGGAGACGCCCAATTCCGCCGTGCTCATCGCGCCGGCGAGCGTGATCATCATTTTCCCTCCACGATCAAGATGCGCGACGTAGGCTTCGGCGGCGTCTTTGAGCACTGCCGCGTTGAAGTGTCGATAATGGCGGTCAATGAACTCGCTGATACTGCCTGCTTTCACGCGATCAACTTTTGCGATTTGTTTGTTCATTGTCGATTCACAAAAGATTTATAACGTGGTGCCGAGCAATCCAGCACGCATTTTTTTTGGCCACGGCGACAGTTTCTAAGGCAGCGAAGCAATAATCCTGGCGGCCAATGCTCCGGGCGTTATTCCTAGGATGAGAACGAGCAGAGCAAGGAGCGTTAACGAGATTCGCGACAACAAATCGGCTTTGACAACTGATGTTGGGGTCGCTGCTTCATCAACGAAAATTACTTTCAGCACGATGAGGTAATAGTAGAGCGAGATGAGGCTGCCAAAGAGCGCCAGCGCGACGAGCCAGAGCAGGCCGTGGTTTCCGCCGGCGCCCAAAGTGACGCTGAACAGGTAGAATTTCCCGAAAAATCCGGCCAGCGGCGGGATGCCGGCCAGCGATAATATGAAGATCGACATGCATCCGGCGAGCAACGGCGAGCGCGACGAGAGCCCGGCAAAATTTTGGAAATCGTCGCCGCCGGTTTGGCGGCGGACCAGCCCGACGACGCCGAATGCGCCTACGAGCGTGACGGCGTAGATGGTCGTGTAGAAGAGTGTCGCGGAGAATCCAGCGCGCCCACCCGCGACGAGTCCAAGCAATGTGTAACCACCGTGCGCGACAGCGGAGTAGGCGAGCAGACGACGCACGTTGGTCTGCGCGAGCGCGACCAGATTGCCAACCAGGATCGACAATGCGGCCAGCGCAGCGAGCACGGGCGACCAGCCGGCCACCATGGCGTGCCAGTCTGCGCTACCGTGCACCGGCGCGAAACCAACCAGCACGATTTTTCCCAGCACGACGAACGAGGCGACCTTCGAGCCCGAAGCGATAAATGCCGCGCTCGGAACGGGCGCCCCCTGGTAGGCATCAGGCGCCCACAGGTGGAATGGCGCAGCGGCGATTTTGAACGCGAAACCGATGAGAGTCATCACGATGCCGACAGCGAGCAGCGGTTGGATGGGACCGGAGCTTAGTTTCTGCCCGATCGCAGCAAGGCTGGTCGTTCCCGACATCCCGTAAATGAAGCTGATCCCAAATAGCGTGAACGCGCTCGCCGTGCTGCCGAACAGGAAATATTTCAGGCCCGCTTCAGCGGAGCGGATGTCGGTTTTATCGAACGCCGCCATGACATAAAGCGAGAGACCGGTGAGCTCGAGGCCGATGAAGATCATGAGCAGTTCTTCGCTGCCGACGAGCAACATGAGTCCGATCGTAGCAAGCAGAAGCATGGCGAGATACTCGCCGGGATTGCGCGAGGTGCGGTCGTTGCGCGCAAGGAACACAGTGAAAAGGGCGAGCGCCAAACAGATGATCTTGAATAACGACGTTAGCGGTGTGATCACGAGCATCCCGCCAGACAGGGTTGCGTTCTGCGGCAACATTAGCACAGCGCCGATCGCGACCACGAGTCCAAGCGCGGCGACAACCGAGCAAAATGCGGATGCGCGTTCGGTTGTCAGGCCGATCGTAAGCACGATGAGCGCCGTCACCACTACGACGGCTTCGGGCGCAGCGAGTTTGAGGAGTTCCAAATAACTCATTTTAAGAACCTCATCGCTTCAACAGCCGGCTGAATGCGATCCAGCAAAAGTTTGGGGTATAGTCCGATGGCAAACGTTGCGAACATGAGGAGGCAAGCGCCCCATTTTTCCGGCACAGTGATCGGAGGCATGCTGTTCGATTGCTCGTTCCAATCCGGATCAACTTGCACACGGCCTTCTTGCATGCGGACGCTCGAGACGGCGTCACCCAAGAAGGATTTCTTGAGCGCGCGCAGGGTGAAGGCTGCAACGAGCACCATGCCTGCGCCGGTGATCCACACCGCAATCGGAAAAGTCTTCCATGCACCGATCAGGATGGTGATTTCAGCGGCGAACCCGCTGAACCCGGGAATCCCCATCGACGCAGCCGACGCGATAACAAAGGTGAACGCAGCGAACGGCAGCGCCCGGCTGAGATTCATTCCAGAGAGCGCATCGAGCTCGCGCGTGTGGGTACGGCGATAGAGCATCCGTCCGGCGACGGCAAAGAGCAGGGCTGCGATCACACCGTGCGAAAACATTTGCAGGACTGCACCCGAGACACCGAGGGCGTTGGCGGTCGCCAGTCCGAGCAGCACGAAACCCATGTGGCTGACGCTCGAATAGCCAATGACGAATTTGAGATCGCTTTGGCGAAGCGCCACTGCCGCAGCGTAAAGAATTCCGATAACTGCGAGAACAGCGATCAAATTACTCCACGCGTGGAAACCCCGCGGAAAAAAATTCATAGCGACGCGCAGTCCGCCGTAAGCGCCGAGTTTCATTACAATGCCGGCGAGCAACATTGAACCTGCGGTTGGCGCGGCAACGTGACCGGTCGGCGCCCAGGTGTGCAACGGCCAGACGCCTGCAAGCACGGCGAACCCAAGAAACAACACGGGAAATGCCCACAATTGCAGTTGCGGTGCGAACTGGAATTGCGCGAGCTGGTTCAGATCCAGGGTCCCGGCTGTTACATAAGCGGCGAGAATGCCGATGAAGACGAGTGCGCCTCCGAAGAAGGAATAGAGCGTCAACTTCATCGCGCCGTATTCCTTGTTGGTCGACCCGAATATCGCGATGAGAAAATACTTGGGCACGATTACCAGCTCGTAGAAAACGAAGAGCAAAAACAGATCGGCGCTGAGGAAAACGCCATAGGATCCGGCCACCACGAGTAGCAGCCAGAAGAAAAATTCGTTCTGCCGATGTTCGATGTCCCACGAAAAAAGCACCGTGCTGACCGAGACGATGCCGGTGACAAGGACCATCGTCAGGCTGATGCCATCAACTGCGAGATGATAATTCATCCCCAACGCCGCCACCCATGGAATGCGCACGATTGTCGTGAAGCGCGCAAGATCGGCAATCGGTGTTTGGAATAACGCGATCAGACTGATTGCGAATCCCGCGACAGTAGTCAGGAGCGCGATCCAGCGCGAAAACGCTCGCGGCAGAAACAGTAATGCGAGCGCGCCGGCAAACGTGGCGTAAATCGTCCAGGCGATCATATGGCCGCGGGCTGGAGAGAGCGGTAGAATCCGGCAATTGCCAGGAGTGACACCGGGAAAGAGATGATGAGCCCCATGCCGAGGAGAGCCATCCCAGCGATGTTGAGGAGAAAAGCAGTGAAGAACAAAGCGCCGAGCGGTGCCCAATTGCCATGCGCCAGCACCGCAGCCTTGCGCAGAGCCGCCAAAGCGGACGCTGATGTGTCCGTAATGACCTGTGCGAACAGGCAATAGCGGATCGCCAGATAAATTCCGGGAACGATAAGAAGCACAAGACCGACAGTCACGGCCAGGCAGTAAATTCCGAGAGCGAGCAGGTATGCGGGGCCGCGTTCAAGTGATCCGAACAAATCGCCCATGCGCGGAATTTCACCATCAACGCTTTTCAGCGCCATCAGATGCAGTCCGACGATCATGCCAGCGAACAAAAACAACCAGGCAAGATGAAGCACCAACCAGACGGCCAACCCCAGTCGGTGCAGGAATATGACTGCAATCTCAAGAACGACCCAGGAAAGAAAAAGAAGAAGCATCGAGATGACGAAGGCGCGGACGTGCGATTTGAATAGACGCCACCCGGTCTGAAAATACGATGGCACTCGATCAGGCATGCCGAATTGAGACTTTCCGCGTCCGGTACCGCGCTGTCTTCTCGCGCACGTGGAATCCGATTTCGCGACGAGGCTCTGGGGAGCACACGCGCCTCGCGTGTCCTTTTCGGCACCCTCGCCGAAAAGCTCCCAAATCGATGCCCAAAGCGAAAGGTCCAGAATGAAGACCAAGTTCGCGATGGCGAGGGCACCATCGCCGGCACGCGAGGCGCGTGCGCTCCCCAACCGCGCGCTCGCTGTTCAGCACACTCGACAGCATGGGCTACGCCCTGCTCGGTCAAAACCTTCGTAGCAACGCCGTACAAAACGGCGAGATCAAAATCGAGCAGCACTTTCTGGCCGCGCAGCAAATAGATCGATTGTGCGATTCGCGCGGCGGGAATGATCTTCTTGCTCATTCCGGTAATCTTCAGGCAAACAGGCGCGCCATTTGAACGACGGTCGTGTTGAAGACGTTGAAGATGAATTGCGGGGCGATGCCGATCGCGAACATGAGCAACGTGACAGGCACGACGACGAGCTTCTCGCTTCGCAGAAGATCGGGAAACGCGCTGCAACTCTCGACCAGAGGACCGCTGAAGAGCGCTTGCATGGCGCGCATGAAAACGATTGCCGTCACGAGGAGACCGATCACCGCGACGGCTGTGAACGAAGCGGTTATGGCGAACGAACCTTTGAAAATCAGAAACTCTCCGATAAACCCGTTCAGTCCCGGCAAACCGAGCGACGAAAACATGGCGACGCTCATCCAGCCGCAGAGCAGGGGTGTTCGCTGCATCAACCCGCCGAAATCATTAATGCCGCGCAGGCCGCGTCGCTGCTCAAGTAGACCGACGTAATAGAACAACGCGGCGGCGGTGACGCCGTGATTAAAGATTTGCATGAAGACACCGCTCAACGCTGCGTGGGTGTCGATCCTGGCGGCGACGATGGGCGAGGCACTCACTGCAAAGAGACCGAGCATGCAGTAGCCGAGATGGTTGACCGACAGGTAGGCAACCATCCGTTTCAAATCTGATTGGGCCCACGCCGCGAGTGATGCAAAAACAATCGAGCAAACCGCCAGCCCGAGCAGCCATGGGCTCAGGATTTTGATTTCGTTAGGGAAAAGCGGAAGCAACAAACGCACGAAACCGTAAACGCCCATCTTGGAGAGAACACCGGTCAGCACCATCGACACCCCGGTCGGCGCGTTCTCGTAGGCATCGGGCAGCCAGGTGTGAAAGGGAAAGAGCGGGACCTTTACCGCGAGCCCGAGAAAGATTCCGGCAAAGGCAAGCCACACGAATTTGCCGGTGAGCAATCCGTTTTTTCCGAGCGCGGCAAGCGCAGCAAAATCGAACGTGCCCCTCACGAAGTAAATTCCGAGGAATGCCAGCAGCATCGCGACGCTGCCAAGGAATGTGTAAAGGAAGAATTTCGTTGCCGCCCGGTCGCGATTTTCGCCGCCCCAGATTTTGATGAGCAGGAACGCAGGGACAAGGCTCATCTCGTAAAACAAAAACCAAAGAACGAAATTTTGCGACGTAAACGTGCCGTAGAGCGCCGATTGCATAACCAGCATGAGCGCGGTGGCCCCGCGCTCCATGCGTTGCGCGAAAAACGCGAACGGAATTACGAGCGAAGTGAGCAATACGAGCAGGAGACTCAGGCCATCGACACCGACGAGATATTCGGCGCCGATCGCGGGGATCCATACGTGACGTTCGATCATCTGGAGGCCGGCGGCACCGGGATCGAAGCTTCGCCACGCTGTTAGAGCGACGATCGCGGTGATGGCGTTGCATCCGAGAGCGATCCCTCGGGCATAATTTTTCGGCACCACACCCACGAAAAGAGCACCAAGGAGCGGGACGAGAAATAGCGCTGTAATTAAACCAGCCATGCGTAAAGAAGCAGCAGCGCGAGCATGCCGATGGCGATGACGCCAAGATAAGTTTGGATTTGTCCCGAGTGCCAACTAGACATCACCCGGCCCAGGCCGCGCGTGCCGGTCATAGTTTCATCGACTCCGGCGTTGATGCCAAGCTCATCGACGTTAGTTGTGAAGATCCCGAAAAGCTGACCGAGGCGACCGAAAGCGCGCACGAGACCGTCCCAGAAATAGCGATCCATCCAATCAGACAGACGCGCGCTCATCCAACTGAATGCGATGACCGTGCGACCATAAAGTTCGTCGATCCACATTTTGTTTTCGAGAAAGTGAAACAAGGCTGGCTGCGCGTATTCGAACGGATCGACCTCGGCCGGACGACGTCGATCCGGCATGCCGGCGCGGCCATACACCAGAACACCAAGTCCGATGCCGGCCGCCACGAGCACAAGCGACACGAAAAGCATCGGCTGGATCGATCGCTTGATATCAAACTGCGCTGGTTCGCCAGTGAGATAGCCGTGCAGCCATGGCCAGCCGGGCGTGAGCACAACGCTGAAGAAAATTGCGCAAAGCGCGAGTGCGATGAGCGGCGTTGTCATCACACGCGGGCTTTCGCGCGCATGGGCCGAAGCAGCGCGTGGGCTCCCGAAAAAGACGTAGATGACCTGGCGCGTCATGTAGAGCGCGGTCAGGATGACACCGGCCAAAACCAGGTAATAGGGCACGTGCGACTTCGGCCAGTGCGCCGTGGCGTGCAGAATTTCTTCCTTCGTCCAGCCGCCCGAAAAAAAGAGCGGTACGCCGCTGAGCGCCATCATACCCACGGCATATGTTAAAAACGTCACCGGCATGAGCCGACGCAAGCCGCCCATTTTGCGAATGTCCTGTTCGTGATGACAGCCATGAATCACTGAACCCGCGCCGAGAAACAGAAGCGCCTTGAAAAAACCGTGCGCGAGCAGATGCATGATACCCGCCGCTACACCGCCGACGCCAAGCGACACCATCATCAGACCAAGTTGCGACACCGTCGAGTAAGCCAGAATGCGTTTGATGTCGGCCTGCGCGATTGCGATGAGCGCAGCCATCAACGCCGTGGTGACACCGATCCAGACGACGACGGTAAGTGATGATGAGGTAACACCGTTGATCGTCCCGAGAGAAAAGAGCGGATATACGCGCGCGACAAGGAACACACCGGCGGCGACCATGGTGGCGGCGTGGATCAACGCGCTCACCGGCGTCGGACCTTCCATCGCGTCCGGCAACCAAACATGGAGCGGGAATTGCCCCGATTTTCCAATCGCGCCGCAGAAAATCAGCAACGCGATGAAGGTGGCGCTGGCGCCGAGCATGGCGAGTCCAACGCTTTCAAGGCAACCATTTCCGTCATCATAAAAGAGCAATGTTCCGCTGCTATGGTAGAGCCAGAGCATGCCGAGAAAAAATCCCATGTCGCCGATGCGCGTGGTGATGAAGGCTTTTTTGGCGGCAGCGGCGGCGCGCGGCCGTTCGATCCAGAAGCCGATGAGCAAATACGACGCCAGCCCGACCAATTCCCAGAATACGAAAAGCAGTAGCAGACTGTTCGCTATGACTACGCCGAGCATTGCCCCGGAGAAAAACGAGAGATACGCGAAGAAGCGGGTGAAATTTTTGTCGTCGGCCATGTAACCGATGCTGAAGATAAAGATGCAAAGCCCGACGAGCGCGATCATTACGAGCATTGCAGCGGCGAGCGGATCGAGCACCCAACCGATACGAAGTGCGGTCTCCCCGAAAGTGAACCAGGTGAAATTCTGAACCGCGCGGAAACTGGGGGTTTGCAACGTCTCCAAAAAGCCAGCGATCGACAATGCGAGCGCAACAACCTGGCCGATGATGGCAAGTCCGGCCGCGCTTTGGCGGCGCGATTTCGCCAAACTCAGAATTACGAGCGAAATGGCGATAGGTATCGCCGGAATTAGCCAGACATTAGCGACAGGCCAGCTCATGGGACAATTACCAGCAGAGTACAGAATTCATCCCTTAAGCTGGTCGAATTGATCGACGTTGGTCGTTCGGTAGTGACGATAAACAGCAATGACCAGCGCAAGTCCAACCGCAGCTTCCGCCGCGGCAATGGCGATTGAAAAGATTGCGACCATTACCCCGGTGGGTTGATGCGGTTCGGGACTGAACCGCCAAAACGCGATGAAATTCAGATTCGCTGCTGCAAGCATCATCTCAATGCCGATCAAAATGAAAATCGCATGGCGCCGGCTGAGCGCGGCGAGCAAGCCGATGCAGAAAAGCGCCGCGGATACAATGAGGAAAATTTGGAGTGTAACTGTCATGGCGCAGCGAATTGGATTGGGTAGCGGACGTGTCCCGCGTGCTGGTTTCGGCGTCGCGCCGAAACATTCTTTTCTTTTAATTCAATCCACGACGAAGTCTGCGAACCTGCCAGGAAAGTTCGCGATCGCGAGGACGCGCTCGCCAACACGCGAGACGCGCGTGCTACCAAATCAGAGAACCCGCGCATCATTTCCTTTCCTCCATCACAAGAATGAGAGCGCCGATCAGCGCGGCAGTGAGGAGCAGTCCGACGCATAGCAAGGGCCAGACGTAACCGCTCATCAATACTTCACCAATATGCTTAACAGTTAGCACCGGCATTTCCGGCGCGACGCCAGAGAGGGATTGCGTCTTGAAAATCGCCCAGATCAATCCGCCGAAGACGGCGATGGCGACGACCACGCCGCTCCAGTTGAAGCCGCGATCTTTTTCGATATCACGCCGCGTCAACAGGATCGTGAAGACGATCAGGACCGCCACCGCGCCGATGTAAACGAAGACCTGCACCAACCCGACGAATTCCGCGCCGAGCAAAAAAAAGAATGCCGCAATACCGAGAAACGTTACCGCGAAACTGAGCGCAGCGTGCATCAGCTTTGGTAAGGTTGCGGCCGCCAGTGCGGCGGCCAGCGTGAGAATGCCGATGACAATAAATGCGGCGCTGTTCATTCGGCGAAACGATAAGTGCGCGGCGCGAATTTCCTGCGCGTGTCGAGCACGATCGACAGGGCGGTGTAGGCAATCGCAATCACTACAAGCGACCAAAGCCATCCGCGTAAGCCGCGTCCGGCGTAATGCCAGACGGCGGCTGCGATGACGCAGGTGAACGCCATCGGCAGCATGAATTTCCACGCGAAGTTCATGATCTGATCGACGCGCGTCCGGGGCAACGTGCCGCGAAGCCAGATGTAAACGAAGAGCAGCGCACCCAGTTTCACGAAGAACCAGACGTAGGAGGGAATGAATTCGAGCGCGCGGACCGGCGCGTGCCAGCCGCCGAGAAATAACGTTGTCGCCAGCCCAGTGATGGCGAACATCCCAATGTATTCCGCCATGAAAAACGTAGCGTATTTGAAACCGGAATATTCGGTCATATGCCCGGCGACAATTTCCGATTCGCCTTCGGGCACGTCGAATGGGGTGCGGTTCGATTCCACCAGACCGGACACAAAAAATAAAATGAACGCGGTCGCGCCCCACGGCGTGAAAACGAACCAGCGCGGCACAAAGCCAAATACATAGTCATCTTGCGCCGCGACAATCGTGTCCGGCGTGAGCGAGCCGACGATCATCACGACGGGCAGTACTGTGATAACGAGCGGTAGCTCGTAGCTGATCATTTGCGCGATCGCCCGCATCGCGCCCAACATCGAAAACTTGTTGTTGCTACCCCAGCCGGCCATGAACACGGCGAGCTCAGTTGTCGATCCAACCGCAAAGAAAAAGAGAATGCCGCCATCGATTGTGAACGGCGTCAAGTTTCGGCCGTATGGAATAATGCCGAGGGCGAGAATGGCGGTGGCAGCGATCAGGACTGGCGCAAGAAAATGCACAATCTTGTCGGCCCGCACCGGCACGATGTCTTCTTTGACCAGCATCTTGATGCCGTCGGCGACTGGTTGAAGGAGGCCGAACGGCCCGACCCGATTCGGGCCATAACGATTCTGTATGCGGCCAAGAATTTTCCGCTCCAGCACCGACATGAGCGCAAAGAGCGTGAGAAACACGGCGAGCAGGGCGAAGATATTAATCAGGCTCGACGCGATCTGAATCGCCCAGTCCGGCGTACCCGCCAGCCATGAGAGGAGCCATCGTTTTCCGCTGACGAAAATTTGATCGATGGAAACGCTCATCTTCGATGAAGAAAAGCGGTGCCGGATTGTTTAATCAAGGCAGAATCGTTTGGACCAGATTAAAAGAGACGAGACAAAGATTGACAAAACGCGCGTCAGCGGAGCGGAACGAGCCTCCAATTAATTTTCCCAACCACGATTTCAAGCCACGCCACGCTTGGTGGCGAACCGCGGTTGGGTCGCGTCACGCAACCGGGATTCAGAAACAGGACATTTCCGCGTTTTTCATTTCGCGGCACGTGCGTATGCCCGTGTAATAGAGCATCAACATCGTCTGGCGGTTGATCGGGCGCGATATGTTGCAAGCGGAACTTCAATCCACCGCGCACAAGATCGACCACCAGCGGCCATTCGAAATTGCCGTCGCAATTTCCGCGAACGCGAATGACTCGGGGTCCAATCGCGCGAAGCTCGTCAAGAATGCTTTCCGCGCAAACATCTCCAAGATGCCAAATTTCATCGGCGTCTTTGGCCATTTCCTTCACGCTTTCCGGCAAACGATTGTGGGTGTCCGCGAGAACGAAAATGCGAAGCGCCTCTTGTTTGGTTTTTTTCTCGTTCGTCATAGCGCTTTTAAGCTTTTAACTGCCCTGAAGCTCGAAACAAGATGGACGATCAACGATGAGAAATTTTCTGATCCTCTGTGCCGTCCTGGCCGGTCTTGTCACGTGGACTACAATTGCCGGCAGTAAACCCAACGCAAAAGTGACGCTCACCTTTATTTGGCATGCCGGAGACCGGGCAAACCTGTTTCAAAAAATTGCCCGGCAATACACGACGGAAACCGGAGTGGAGATCAAGGCTGTCTTGCCTCCCATGACCAATGAATGGTACGAGCGGATCGCCGGCGAGTTCGCCCGGAAAGGCGCAGGATTCGATCTGTGCATCTTCGACAGCCAAAACATGTCGGAGTTCGCTTCGCAAGGGCACGTCGTTCGGCTGAATGATTGGCTCAAGCAAAGCCGCAAGATCAGCGCGGCCGACTTCGCTCCATCAGTGTTAAAGCGCTACGCGGAATATCCCGAGAATTCGGGCAACATCTATGCGCTGCCGATTAACCAGGATTGCATGGGGTTGGTTTATCGTCGTGACCTTTTCGACGATCCAAAGGAGAAGAGTGCCTTCAAGGCCAAGTACGGCTACGAGCTCGCTGTGCCGGAGACGTACGATCAGCTGCGAGATATCGCTGAATTTTTCACGCGGCCCGATCGGAAATTGTTCGGTATCGGATTGTACGGCAGCGAGGATTACGACGCCTGCACCTCGGCTTATCTCAATCTGTTTTGGTCCTTCGACGCCGAGCTTTGGAACCCGAAGACAAACAAGGCTCAAGGTTATATCAATTCACCGGAGGCAAAGAAGGCGTTGGATTTCTTCAAAGGACTATTCGTGTATGCGCCTCCCGGGTTCCAGAACGCTTACGTTCCTGAATTGAACGAGGCGGTAAAGGCCGGACAGGTCGCCATGGCGATTCAGTGGTACTATTTCTTTAACGAGCTGCTCGCGGACATCGCGTCACCTGCTCGGTTGGGTTTCGCTTCGCTGCCCGGCGAAAAGGACACTGACGGCAAATTCCATCGCTTCGTCATGGTCGGCGGCCAGGGTGTGTCGATAAGCCAGTACTCAGCGCACAAAGATGAAGCGTGGAAGTTCCTTGAATGGTTCATGAGCCAGCCTCAACAATGGAAATGGGTCGAAGGCGGTGGAATGACGGGCGTGTCAGCCATTTTGAAAGATCCGAAATTTCTCGAGGCGGCTCCTCCGAATAAGAGTTTTCCGGTTTCGATGAGTATGACCAAAGACTACTGGCATTTGCCGGCGTACCCACAGCTGCTGAAAAGTTTTCAGCATTATGTCCACCAAGCTATCACGGGCCAGCTGTCAGCCGATCAGGCGCTCGATGCGTGCGCGGCCGAGCAGGAACGGATTTTGCGCGCGTCTCCCAATCAAAAAGCCATGAAAACACAATGAACACAAAACATCCTCTTTCGATTAACGGCATGCATCACGTATCGCTGCGAGTGCGCGACATGGAACAGTCACTGGCGTTTTATCGCGACATCCTGGGATTTTCTCCGAAGACTGAATTTTTACTCGATGGACTTCGGTTCGCGATGCTGGAAACGGGCAATAGCGTCTATATCGAGCTGGTCGAAATGAAGCAGCCGGTCCAGCCGGTGGGTGACAGCGAGGTTTTCTGGCATCTGGCGCTGCGCACTGATCATCTGGAAAAATCGCTGGAGGCCGCGATTAAAGCCGGCTGTGAAGTCACTATCCCGATCCGCCCATTGGATCTTGTGAACAATGTGACGGCCAAACCCTGGCCGGTACGTGTGGCCTTCTTTCGCGGTCCGGATGGTGAGCTGATCGAACTACTGGAAGACAAAACGGGCTACACTTAGCGCGCACGCTTGTCATAGCCGCATCATGCGCACTGTAGGGCCTCAAAAATCACGGACCACAAGCTACGTTACCCACGAGAGAGTATGTGGCGGCCGGATGACCGTTGTCCCGCTGCGCTTTAACGAAGGTGTGATCCACCAGGAGGGTTGAGCGCTCCAGATTTTGAGTTTCAGTTGTGTCGCCGGTGAACGTCCTTCCATTAACAGCTCCGAGCAGATCACCCGGCTGTGGGCTGCCAACTGCGGATTTCGGCACGATGAGCGTAATCGTTCCGTCAGCATTAAAGCTGCTTCCAGGCAAGGACCCGATTGGAGTTTCCGTCGGAACGCCAATAACCAGCCCGACGACGGCAGTAGCGACAGTCCCATACTCAAAGGTGGCTGTTCCGTTTCCGTCCGTCCTCATACCAACGTAGAACTGCTCGGCCTCCGGATCGTACGATTGGGCAGCGTACGAGTTCCAGACGATCCTCCATCTGCTGTTTGTCGGTACGTTCGCCAGACTGGTTACTTTCATCTTGAACATCAGGTTGCTTGTCCCGGGAGGCTCACCGACGGCAATAGAATCGATAGCAAGCGAGGCAGGCGCCAGCCCTTGCAATGGCTGTTCCGGATGGCCCGGTGGTGTCCGTTGAACAATCAAGCCAGTACACGTATCGCCGACGTAGGGCGCGGCGATTTCATTGTTTCCGCATGAGGTGCCGACGTGATTTACTGCCTGCACTTTGTAGTAATATGTTTTCGTAATATCGGTAGCAGTAAGGTCGTCGTATGTTGTCTGATTTCCGGAAACCGTCGTCAGCAGCGTCTCAGCGCCACTAGCTATGCCTCTCATGATCCGATAGCTAGTGATGTTGGCGTTACCCATGTCGGCCTCCGACCAGGCTAGATGGACAATTGAATTGACTCGTCGCAGTGTCACCGACGGCATGCCAGGCGCCGATGTAGCATGTAGCGGATTCGGTGGGTCGAAGTTGGCAATAAGTCGGCGTCCGCTGGACTGCCGCGCGATTACTCCTCTGGCTGTATAGGCGTTGCCCTTCGCAGTAAGCGCTGCCTGAGCGCAGGCGCCGTCGGTACATCCATCGACGTAGCCGACCTGCACTCGTCCCTGCTTGTCAACCGTCATGTCAAAGAAGTCGAGCAGATTCCGGCAAATATCAGCGCCGCCGTGACTCCAGATGCAGCCCCGCTGCATTGGATCCTTTGGTGTGGCGTCAGTTGTGGTCCAGTGCAGCCCTCCATCGAATGTATTTGCAACGTAAAGATGCCAGATACCGGTGAAGCTGTTTGCCGAGCCGTCTCCCGATGTAGTCGAACCGTAGAAAGCCACTGCGGCGCGGCCGGCATCGCCTGCCACCGCCGCGGGGAAAGCAATGTTCTTCAAACCGTAAACTGCGCCTACGTCATAGATGTTCTGCCACGTCAGGCCACGGTCGGTGGAGGTTGCCACGACTGCATTGGAACCACCAGTAGCGCTACCAGCTACTGTACTGCTCGACATTGCGAAATAGGCTCGACCGTTATTGTCGATTGCAACCGCTGGATCCTGAAGATTCGCGTTAGCGCGCGTCTGGCTGCTTGCGTTCTGAACCGGACGTATGCCCCACGTCAATCCGTTATCTTCCGAAACGACGACGGCGCCTGTGCCGCCGCAGCTGTTATTGGGCAGATAAACTGTTCCGTCAGGTGCGACTTTAACGTGCCCGTGCAATCCGCCGCATTGCGACGTGTAGGTCGGGACTGGCGGGCCATAGGTGGCGCCTCCGTCATCGCTGCGCAAACAAAACGCGGTAACCAAATCTTGCGAGCAATAATAAACAGCGTTCGCGTACGCGCCGTGAGGCGGAGCAGGCGTATGGTACGGGCCGCCGCCGATCGTCTCATGATCGATACCAGATCCGAGCGGTCCAGAACTGGGCGACCAGCCGGCATAGCTGGGTTGGCCCAATTGATCGAGACCATCAGTATCTGTGAATGAAACTTTGCACGAGGGGCTCGTTAAAGTCAGCTCCCCAGCAAACACACGGCCAGTCTGACGATCCGTGAAGCCGATGGGATCAGAATCGACGAACTGCGATGTTGGGGCTGGACTGTTGTACCAGGTCGCACTCTGACCGTTTGCGGGGCAGCTATCGTCGAACTTGATGAAGAGCGTTTGGAGATCTGATTGAAAATTCGTTACACCG
>QHOW01000192.1 GCA_003219435.1 Verrucomicrobiota bacterium
TGGATTGTAATAAGGATCGCGCCGCAAAACGTCGGGCCATCGCTCGCGCATAGTCGCGTCGCTGCGCGGGTCGATTCTGTCATATTGCGGTGCGCGCCAGTAAAGTTTTGCAAACGGAGTGTAGACAATCAGGTAACCTGCGCGCTGCATTTTGAGGCAAAGATCGATGTCGGCAAGCGATTCCGGCAGGCTTTCATCGAACCCGCCCACTTCTTGCAAGCTATCGCGGCGCGCCAACATGCATGCGCCAGAGACCGCGCTGCAGTTGCGACTGACCTGCAGTTGGCGATTCGCTCCAGGATGTTCCGCCGGAAAACCGCGAAACGCCGACTGGGCAATCCCATTGACCCCAAGAACAAAGCCCGCGTGTTCGATCGTGTTGTTCGGATTCAGCAATCGTCCGCCGACTGCGCCGACTTCCGGCCGCTGAATGTGCTCAGCCATGATCGCCAGCCAATCCGGCTCGATCGCCTCGATATTGGCGTCCATAAAAAGAAGCCAGGGGCTGTCGGTTTGTTTTATTGCGAAATTTCTGACGGCGGAGGCATTGAATGCGCCTGAGAAGCGCAACGGTCGATGCGCCATGCCGGGAAGATAATCACTAGCTTTATCTGGCATATCCTCCGTGCCAACAACGACGATTTCGTAATTAGGATAGCGAGTCGCTCTCGTGAGACTTTCGACACCGCGCGTGACTTGCTCCGGCTCGGAGCAAATCGGAATAATGATTGAGATTTTCCTCGCCACCAGCAGTTCACGTCTGACGCAGAAGGCGTGCGTGCGCCAATCCACTGCAACATGAGCGGGCTCGCCCCGACGCGTCAGATGATCTTCAATCGCGAGCCGTGAAGCGTCGAGTTGACCGGGCTTTTGCCGAACACTGCTGGCGCTGGAGGCCGCGCTTCGCCGCCAATGATACAACACCCGTGGGATATGATGAATCCGATCGCTCTGCTCGATCACACGAAGATAGAGATCGTAGTCCTGCGCTCCGTCGAATTCCGAACGAAACCCGCCCACTTTCTGGACAACCTCGCGTCGCATCGCGGTAAGATGGCCGACGTAATTGTAAGAAAGCAAAAAATCGGGCGACCAATCCGGCTTAAATAAAGGCGCGTCGTAGCCATTCTCGGTCAGTTTGTCTTCGTCCGAGTAAATCAGGTCAGCGTCGGGATGGGTTTGCAAAAGGCTGAAAATCTGGAAAAGCGCGTCTGGTTCTAAAACGTCGTCATGATCAAGAAAAGTGACCCATTCGCCACGGGCCAGTTCGAGCCCTTGATTCAACGCCGCAGAAATCCCTTTGTGTTTCCCAACTTCCGCAAGGGTGATGCGGCGGTCGCGCGCAGCCAACGCAGGCAATGCTTCGAGCAGATCGGATGTGCTGGAGCCATCGTTGATCAAAAGGAGCTCCCAGTTTTCATACGCTTGCGCGAGAACTGATTCGACAGCTTCTTCAAGCCAGCGCACCGGCGTGTCAAAAACTGGCGTGATAATGCTAATGAGCGGCCTCGAAGCAAAAGCACTCGCTTCGTGGCGCATCCGATCCAGACCACCCGCACTCGCGCGGTGCCGCTCGAGCCACTCCTGATATTGAGTCTTGGCAATCGGGCGTTTACTTCCCGCGCTCCGCCACAATTTTTTCCACGCCGCTTTAACGAGTTTTTCTGGAATGCGATAAGGCGCGAGCAATGCCTGACCGACTCTACGCTCAGGCGATTTGCGCAGCATTTGTTTTTGTTCTTTCAACAACTTTAGTTCCCGCTGGTATTGTTTCAGTTTCAGTAATTTTTCCTCCAGCGCAGCGATATGCCGGTGGGCCGCTTCTAATTCGGACATACGAGTACGGAGGGCTCGCTGTAGCCCGCTCAGGCGTGCATTTGACCGGGCAAAAGCCATTTCCATCGCTGGAACCAGGGCATCGGGAGTTTCGCTCGGCCGGCGACGCAGGCATACGGCCCCGGGATCGATCTCGCCAAGATCGCACTCGTAATCAGGAAGCAATCTGAATCGGCCAAATTTTTCGATAAGTTGCGGCCGGCGCTCGGCGACGTCTGCCCCGGCACCGGGTATTATTACGATCTCATCTGCACAGCGCGAAAGCTTCTCAACCACGCGATCATCGGCATCTTTTTCCGAGGAATAAAACCAGAGCGCAATCTCAAAGCGAGTCGCGGTTGCATCCTGCGGAGGCTTCGCTGCTAAATCGGCGTCGGACTCACTCACCACGGCTTCTCTTCCTATTTCGGTAAACTGCCGCTCAAGTTTCCCGGAGCCGGCGCCCACCACGAGGAAGCGGCCACGTTCAAATTTCTGCGAGATTACCCGCGCAAAATCAACACCAAGGCCATGGAAAGATGATGGCAACACGCCCACATTATATTGGTTGAAGCAAGCCGCAGGCAAATTTACCCTGCCGCACTGTCCCGCGATACTGAACGATCCTGCATGCTTGATTTCATCGTTTATCTTCTTTATCGCGCAGGATCGGCGATTGCCAGCGTGCTGCCGTTGCAGGTCCTCTTTGTTTTAGGAGAATTTCTGGGATTCTGTGCCTGGATCGTTCTGGGAAACTATCGGCACCTGGCGCGGCGCAATGTCACCATCGCATTCGGCAGTGAAAAATCGCCGAAGGAATTGCGCCTTCTGGTGCGCCGCCATTTCCAGCGGTTGGGCGGGAATCTTTTGTGCAGCATCAAACTTGGCGTTACGCCGCCGGAAAAGATGGCGGCACGAAGTGAGGTGGAAAATCTGGACGTGATCCATCAACACCTGCGAGCGGGCCGTCCGGTTGTACTCATCTTGAGCCATCTCAGCAACTGGGAGTTGTTCGCTCATATCCTTCCCAAATATATCGGCTACGTCAGAAGCGGCACGATTTACCGAAGCCT
The DNA here is from genome assembly GCA_003219435.1 of Verrucomicrobiota bacterium. GTDB lineage: Bacteria > Verrucomicrobiota > Verrucomicrobiia > Chthoniobacterales > UBA10450 > Udaeobacter. The sequence continues at coordinate 2,889 of QHOW01000192.1, forward strand.
TGGGAACCGTTTCATCGACGAACACGTGCGTCGCCTCCGCGGTCGCGCTGGCGTTGAGATGTTCAATCGTAAAGAAGGTTTTGAAAAAGCGATCAAACTGCTGCGCGAAGGGGGAGTCATCGGCATTTTAAGCGATCAACATTCCGGAGACAGCGGATTGTGGGTTCCCTTCTTCGGCCGCCTGGCCTCGACTTCGCCGCTGCCTGCATTACTGGCGAAGCGCACCGGTGCAGCACTGGTTGGGGTGGCGATTTACACGGATGGACTAGCCCGTTGGCGAATCGTTGTTTCGCCAGGATTGGAAGCAAAACAGGCATCTGTGGAGTTGCTCACCGCGAAGACAAACGATCTCATCGCGGTACAAATCCGTCGTGCCCCGGAAGACTGGTTTTGGGTCCACAATCGCTGGAAGATGCCCCAGCCCAGTTTCCTTCTCGCTCGATACAAGCGCGGCGTTTATCTGCCGCCCGATATTTCGGCTCAAGACCTTCAGCCATTTCGAATTCTCATTCGCTCGAGCAACTGGCTGGGCGACGCTGTCATGAGCGTGTCGGCCGTCCGCGCGATTAAAAACGGACGCCCTGACGCGCATGTCATGATTGCCACGCCAGCGAAGATCGCATCGGTATGGAAGCTCGTTCCAGAGGTGGACGCGATCCTTCCTCTTACGAGCAAATCGCTCCTGGCGGCTGTCCGTTCGATCCGAGGACGACCGGGTTTCGACGTAGCCATTCTCTTCCCGAATTCGTTGCGCGTTGCTCTCGAAGCCCGGCTAAGCGGCGTACGCCGTCGGGTTGGTTATCGTGGCCATTCACGGAGTTGGTTATTGAATCAGATCATACGTCAGCCGTCGCCGCCCAGGCCACTCGAACATCAATCCGCTCGTTATCTCCGGATTGCCGAGAGATGTGGCGCGAATGTCGCCAATGGAAAGCTATCGGTGGAGAAAAAAACGCTCAACCCGCCTTCGCGATGTTACGGCGCGGCAGGCGCTCACGACACATCGCTCAACTGCGAAAGCGTTGGCGGCTCGGCTGCTCAATTGGCAGATTCCAATCAAACATCAAACCTCAAACATCAAACATTGATCGGTCTCTGCCCCGGCGCAGAATACGGACCGGCCAAACGATGGCTGCCGGAGCGATTCGCGGACGTGGCCGCGAGAGTTGCCGCACAAGTGCCAGTGCAGTGGATTCTTTTCGGAACACACAACGATGCGGAAGTTGGCGGAAGGATCGCCGCCGGGCTCGGCGATTCATGTGTAAATCGAATTGGTCAAACCACGCTTGATCAACTCATTCTCGCCCTGCGCGAATGCCGTCTATTGCTGACGAATGACACGGGCACAATGCATCTTGCGTCACTGCTTGGAGTTCCGGTCGTGGCGATTTTTGGCTCGACGGAGCCGCGTCTCACCGGACCGCTCGGCGATCACCACATTGTGCTGCGACATCACGTCGAATGCAGCCCGTGTTTCCTGCGCAAATGCCCGATCGATTTCCGCTGCATGAAAGCAGTCGCGGCGCAGGAAGTAGTTGACGCGGTTTTGTCGATCTTAAAGGCGCAGCCGCTTTAGTTAGTTAGGGCCGTCGCTGTGGCGCCTGGATGGGAACCGTGATTGGCACTCCCGTTTTGAAGAAACCGATCACGGCTAATGCATCCTGCGGCGGACGATTGGAATCGAAACGGAAATTATAGAGAGTACCCCAGCGGATCGCATTTGCGTTTGGGTTTTGCGCAAGCGTCTCGCAGTTCCAAGTCAGAGAGCCGTCCGTTACCACCGAGGTCCAGGGAGTGCTGCTGTATCCCGTGTTTCCCACGGTTCCATCGTTTGCCCATTCCTGAGGCGGCGCATGAAACCCTGTATTTCTGATCCGCCGTCCCGTAGGCACAGCAAACGATTGAATCGCCCGATCCAGGTTCTCGTTATAGATCGCGTACTCGTAATGCCAAACGCCAGTGGATGGGTTTGTCACTTTATAGCCAACAAATGCAATGCCATCGTTTCCCGGATCGGGCTCGATCTGATTGATGGTTGCTCCGGTCCAGGCAAAAATGGCAGGAGTCGATCGCACCGTGGATCCAACCGCCGAAAATGTGAAATTCGTGGTTCCGCTGACACTGAACTGAC
>QHOW01000193.1 GCA_003219435.1 Verrucomicrobiota bacterium
GTCCACCGACAAAAATCGGCACCGAACGGCGGACGAATCCGTTCGTTCGCTAAACGCGAACCACCCTTCTTGGCAAGGTGGGCCGTGCTCGCGGACCCTTTCGGAGCTCCGCGGGGTTGCGTGATTCTGGGGAGCGCACGCGCCTCGCGTGCAGTGTTCGGCGCCCTCGCCGAACACAATAGGGCGAGAAGAGAATCTTGAATTAGCCGCACGTGTAAGGGCTGTGGTCAGGAGATTAATTTACCCAGCAGCGCTTCGAGCTTTTGTAAGCCTTCAATTTGGCTGACAGTGGAACGCAACGATTTGATCGCGGCGGGCACATATTGAAGAAAATGTTTGTGACCTTTCATCAGGCCGAGAAAGCCGTAGGCCCCGAGCGCTTGCATCAGGCGTTGCATCGCGCAGAGGCGCAGCTTTGAATCGAAGTCGCCTTCAATCGTAATCCCCTTTTTGACCTGCTGCTCGCGATAGTACGTGATCAACTCGGCACGCTCCGCTTCCGTAAGATCTACATATGGATCGTAGAGCAATGAAGCGAGATCATACTCAGCCAGGCCGGGCCGCATCCCCTGAAAATCGATCAAATAAGCCTGCCCGTTCCGCATAATGATGTTTTGCGATTGAAAATCGCGGTGCACCAGAACGCGCGGCAACCGATCGAGATGCTCGGCGATTTGATCCAACGCCGGCAACGTAGCGAGCGAAGCGAGCTTTACGTTGTCGATGGCAAAATAGCGGCCGAGACAGTTTTCGAAAAAGTAATTCTGTTCCCAAAGGTAAAGCGCTGCGTTGAACTCCGCCGGCAAATCCTCCTTGATTTCGATGCAGGCCGACTCCGGCAAACCATGGAGCGCGGCAATTTGATCGAGCGCCGATTCGTAAAACGCGCGGCGCACCAGCCAGCTCTCCCTGCGATAGCTGAAAAGGTCGCGCTCGCCCAAGTCCTCAACCCAGATCAAACCTTCTGTCGCGTCGTGAAAATAAATTTTCGGCACTCGAATTCCGCGTGCATCAAGAAATCTGGCGATCTGGACGTAGTGCTGATTTTCTTCCCGCTCCAGATTGTACTTAACCAGAATTAGCGTCTGATTCGGCGAGCAACGGATTCGATAAAATTTTCGGTCCGATCCTCCTTTTTCGATTGGCCTGATTCTTATCCGATCGACATCCAGACGCGGGAAATGCATCCGCGTTTGTCGAAGAAGAAGGTCAGTTCTCATCATTTTAGATGTCGGTATTGCGATGGCTGCCGCTGACTTTTTTTTCGGAGCGGACAATACAACCCTCAAGGTGACTTTTGGAAGCAATTTCTGCACCCGGCCACAAAATTGTGTCTTCGAGCATCGCTTCCGCTCCAACGCGGCAATCGCGCCCGATGACGGTGCAGCCGCGCAATTGCGCGCTTGGGTCGACAATCGCTGTCTTGTGGACCGGCATTCGCCAGTCGGGCGTCTTCACGTAATGCGGCGTCCATTGTTCACGAACAATCGTGCGGTGCACTTCGAAATATCCAGCGCGCGAAGTGATGTTGAACCACGCCCCATCATTCATCACAACGCCACCAATTTTGCCACCCTGGCCGATCCAATCACCGATAATCGGAACGAAAGAGATTTTTCGATGCGGCGGGATCTGCCGAAAAATTTCGCGATTCCAAACCGCGATGTTGGCAAAATCGTAATTGCCGGGCACGCCGTACCTGCTCGAGATATCGACGACACGGTGATCGCGGAAAGCGACGCCCGAAGCCAAACCGGTTTCGCGCAGGGCAAGCGTGACGTCGTTCCCGCGATGAAAATGCTCGTCAATTAAAGGCTGCAGAGCGATGTCTGTCAGAATGTCACCACTGTAGGTGATAAACGGCTCAACGCCGAAGTAGCGCTCTGCATTCTTGATGCCGCCGCCGGTTTCGAGCAGGTCTGGTTCGTGAACCAGCGTCGTCGAGCATCCGCGATAGCCGTTCTTATCAAAAAAGCTTTGGAATGATTCGGGAAGCTTGTGCGTGTTAATCACAAACGTGCTTACTCCGAGCTGGATCAAATGATCGAGCGCGAAAGTGATGAGCGGCTTCTGGAAAATGGGCACAAGCGGTTTGGGCAAATCGTCGGTCAACGGCCGCAACCGTTTGCCGAGTCCCGCGCCAAGAATGAAAGCTTGCGTGATTCTGTTCATCCCGAGAAGGTTCGGAGGTGGCGGAAGGAACCGTTTAGCGCGAATTGTCCGCCGCTATTTCTTCAAGTAAAGCGTGCGCGTGCCGAAATCGATAATGCCATGGTGCCCTTTGAGAATCTCGGCGCCTAACAACCCAGCGACAGGCGGCGAACCGTCCAACAACCCATCATGAATCACTCCCTCCAGATCGATTACGCCTACTTGATTGCCAATGAGGTCCACTGAGCCGACCGATAACTTGCGAATCCGCGCCACCCGCACGCCACGTTCTTTCAGATTCACCGCAGAAGAACTAAGCGCAGTCTGCTGAGTCGGAATCCGCATTCGCCGAACAAAAGAACGATGCAGCAGCGTAGCGAAAGAACCGGTATCGACCATGAGCCTGGCGCGCTTCCCGTTAATCGAGCCATTAACGTACAAATTGAAACCATCGCTCACCTGAATCGGCACCGCTTCTAACCCACGGCGATCGATACCGGGAGTATCGCCCGCAACATCCGGCTCGACTTTCAGGATGAGCAACTGACGTTGGCAATCCAGCACCGCTTTGGTGGGGAAGAGAATATCGGCCCCGATAATTCCGTCCGTGTCCGGCTCATGCGGTATTTGCGCAGAATGATGTGATCTACCGAGATCGACTGTGACCACCGGCTCATCGACCAAAGTCAGCGCACCGAGTCGCAACTGACGAGCGATGGCCACATTATTAAACGCGCCATTAATCTGAACGCGTGCGGGCAGATTCGACTTGGCCGTGATCGGAGTGAGCCGAAAATGGTCGCGGCGATGTAAAGCGATCGCGCTCACCGGCGCGCCGCTATCGACGGTTAACCAAGCCGGCTTGCCATTGATAAAAGCGCGCACCATTAAATGATTTTGTCGCGAACGCACAAGCGGCAGTGCTTCAAATTGAGGAGTTGCTCGGGCGGAAGTGGGCTGCTGGGCAGCCTGCAACTCGGCAATGAGTGCCACGGCGGCACACAGGATCGACAAAAACTTCCGTGCGAAGGAAAGATGATCCGGGAACTTCACGCGGCGGAGATTAACATGGTTCTCGCAAGGCGAAAGCGGTTGTTTCGTCAGCGTTCGATTTCCTACTTGGTAATAAGCTGAGCCGTCGCTTCCGCCTTCAACGGATGTGGCGCGTCGGGGTGCCAATTCCATACCGCGAGCATGGCGAAAAAGCCGATGACGTACGCAACCGCGACATACCATCCGTGGCGCAACCATTTTCCGACCGAGCGCGCATCGGGGTACATATTCGAGATAGCGACGCCGGCAGATGATCCAAACCAGATCATCGAACCGCCGAAGCCGACCGCGTAAGCGAGAAAGCCCCAATCGTAGCCGCCTTGTTTTATCGCCAGTGCGGTCAGCGGGATGTTGTCGAATACCGAAGACAAAAAACCGAGGCCGAGCGCTGTTTGCCATGACGCGGCCGGCAATTTTTCCACCGGCATCATCGACGCGCAGAGGACGAGTGAAAGCAGGAAAATGGCACCGCGAAACGCCCGCGGCAATACTTCCCAGTCGGGCCGTCGAATCGGCACCGAAACAAAAATCGCCAGCCACACGGCGACACCGATGAACGGGAATTCGCCTGCTTCGTGCTTGTACAGTGTATTGACGGTGACATTCGCGACAATGGCGAACGCCAGGATCAAGATCACGATTCCAACACGCGCCCAATCGAGAGTCGTATGCACGTGCGGGCGTTTCAGAATGGGAGAAAATTTCTGCTGCTTGATTGAGGCCGGAATTCCGAAGATCAACAACGCAACGCTCGACGCGATCACCGCCTCGAACACGGCGCTTGGCGGGATGCCTGCGATCCACATCATGGTTGTCGTGGTGTCGCCAATCACACTCCAAGCGCCGCCGGCATTCGAAGCAGCCACGATGGCGGCGAGATACCCGAGGTGCACTTTTTGGCGCAGAACTCGATGCGCCATGGCCCCGCCGATGAGCGCCGCAGCGATGTTGTCCAAGAAACTGGAAAGAACCCATACCATGATCAGCATGAGGAATGCGCCTTTCCAGTCGTGCGGCAGGATTTTGGGCAGCACTTCCGGCACGAGGCTTTTCTCGAAATGGCTCGAGAGCAGTGCGAAGCCCATGAGCAGACACAGAAGGTTGGCAAGAATTACCCATTCGTGGCCGACATGCGCGATGAACCCGGCAGCGCCTGTACCGGTTTTGAAGCCTGTGAAAAGAATCTTGTAGATGACGATTGCCGCGAGACCGATGAGCGCCACGCGCAGCGTATGGTGATGAAAAAGCGCGACGCCCAGCAGAGTTAGCCCGAACAAGACAAAATCGATGGGGACACCGAAGATCATGGGTCTTAGGTCGCAGCCGCGGTGCTGCGCGAGCTCAGTCTTCCTCTTTCGGCGCTTCGGGCGGAGCGCTGAGCAACCGCGCGTACGCCCAGATCGTTGCGCCCCAAACGAGCGCGAGCGAACACGACATGAATAGCCAGCCCCAACCGTTCATGATCGAGATCCTTCCGGCGGGATCCTGCCGTCAATATCCAATCCAGCCGCGCGCCAGCGGCGTTCGCCAATAAAAAGAACCCCGACGAGCAGCACAGTCACCGCAACAATGATCACCAACGTCCAGAGTCCGACCGGGTCGCCAGTGGTTTTCTTGAGCGCCGGCCCCAGATTCTGGACCGCGTAGCCGACCAGTACGACGAGTAAATAGGCGGGCGCGATGTACTTCATCACGAACAGAAAGAATCGGGGAATTTTCATCAGCGCGCCTTGATCAAGTTCCGCGCCGCCATTGCGCAAGCCCCACACCCAGCCGAAACAGATAATCTGTACCGTGGCCACTACGAAAATGCAGAATGAGCCCACCCAAAAATCCATCGTGTCCATGGCGATGGTATCCTTGCTGAACCAGATCACCCACAACGAGCCCAAGGCGCAAATGATCGAGACGTACGTGATCGCCTTTCCGGAGGAAATGCCGAGCGCCTCTTCAAAAAATGCTTTCGCCGGCTGCAACATCGAGATTGAGCTGGTGATCGCCGCGAGGAACAACAGGAAAAACCACGCGAACCCAACCCAGCGCCCGACAAACCCCATTTGCTCAAAGACGACGGGCAGCGTCTGAAATCCAAGGCCAAAGGTGCCACTGACTTCGATCGCACCGAGGAACACGAAGGCGGCCGTGAGCGTGATGAGCCCGCCGAAGCCCACCTCAAACAGTTCGTTTGTCGCACTGGCGGTAAAAGCGGACAGAGCGATATCGTCTTTCTTTTTTAGATACGACGCGTAATTCAAAATCACGCCGAAACCAACCGAGAGACTGAAGAAGATCTGACCGGCGGCTGCGAGCCAGGTATCGAAGTCGGTCAGCTTTGAGAAATTCGGATTCCAAAGCCAGCCTAATCCATTGACGACATTGCGATCCGGCAACGCAGGGTCAGGCGTGCCGAGCGTGAGCACGCGAACGAGCACAATAATGGCCAGCACCGCCATCGCCGGCAACGCAAACCGGCAGAATTTCTCAATGCCGCCACTCAGTCCGCGATAAACAAGAATGATGTTGAGGATCACTACAATGACCCAAAAGAGAGCGCTGATGTGGAGGACACCGTTCGCATTCGTGCCAGTTGTGTCGCCAAAAAATTGCCCTGCTGCCTTAACTTGTTCTGCGACCGGACCGCTCAGGTGGAAGCTCCCGACGAGATAATACCACGAATATTCCAGGCACCACGCTTCGATGTAAACGTAGTACATGTAAACCACCATCGGGATCAGCACTGAGAGCACACCGAGATAGCGCGCAATACGACCGCGCCCGACCAGCCCAAGAATTGCCGGCCCATTGTGCAAACCTTTTTCGCCGCCGTACCGCGCCATCGCCCATTCGGCCCAACCAATCGGCAGCGCGAGAAATAGCAGCGCACAGATATAGGGAATCATGAATGCACCGCCCCCATGTGAATGCGCCTGCCCTGGGAAGCGCAGAAAATTCCCAAGGCCAACTGCCGAACCCGAAACGGCAAGGATCACTCCGACGCGAGTGCCCCATTCCATCTGTTTCTTGGCACCACTGTTCATGGTCGCGCCGAATGAAATACAACTGCTCCAAACCAATCTCCAGCTGTTTTGGCCTTGCTCCGTAGGGTTGGCTGATGATTAACTCTCCGCCAATGCGAGCAGGTCAAACTGACAAGCGTCCAATGACCCCGGCACCTGAAGCTGACAAATTCGTTAGGGGACTCGGTTTACTCGACTCGACCATGCTCGTCGCGGGTTCGATGATTGGCTCAGGCGTTTTTATTGTTTCGGCCGACATTGCGCGGTTAGTTGGCTCGTCTGGCTGGCTGCTTGTCGTCTGGGCAGTGACCGGCGTGCTCACGATCATCGCTGCTCTAACTTACGGAGAACTGGCCGCGATGATGCCGCGCGCCGGCGGACAATACGTTTATCTGCGCGAAGCATACGGTCCGTTGTGGGGATTTCTCTACGGCTGGACGCTGTTTCTTATCATTCAAACCGGTACGATTGCCGCGGTATCGGTGGCATTCGCGCGTTTCCTTGGCGTGCTCACGCCCGTCATTTCGCCAACGAACTGGATCGTTTCGCCGATTACTCTCTCGAGGAACTACGCCGTCAGTCTTTCGATGCAGCAACTAGTCGCGATCCTCGTGATCGTGTTTTTGACAATCGTGAATACGCGCGGCCTGCAGCTCGGCAAACTCATCCAAAATGTTTTCACGTCAGCGAAAACGTTGTCGCTGCTGGCACTGATCGTTCTCGGCGTGTTTATCGGGCGCAACGCCGATGCGCTTGCGGCCAACTTCACGAACTTGTGGACGCCAGGTGTTGTGTCGCCAATTAAATCCGATCTTTCGTTCGTCGCGTCGGTGTCGGCCACCGGCGGCGCGCTAGGAATGCTGATCGCCGTCTGTGTGGCGCAGGTCGGCTCGCTGTTTTCCGCGGACGCTTGGAACAACGTCACGTTCACTGCCGGCGAAGTGAGAGATCCGCGCCGAAATCTGCCTCTGTCACTTGCCTTGGGCACCGGTCTGGTAATCGGGCTCTACCTGCTCGCGAATCTCGCTTATCTCTGTGTGCTGCCCTTGGAAAAAATTCAGCACGCGGCGGACGACCGCGTCGGCACGGCCGCAATGGCAGTGATGTTCGGTGCCACTGGCGGAGCGATCATGGCGGTGGCAATCATGATTTCGACCTTTGGATGTTGCAATGGACTGATCCTCGCCGGCGCGCGCGTGTACTACGCGATGGCGCAGGACGGACTGTTTTTTAGATCGACAGGTCGGCTCAACGCGCGACACGTTCCGGCGATGGCGCTGGTGTTGCAAGGCGTGTGGACGGCATTGCTCGTGCTGCCGCGCACACGATTGCGCGATCCCATTACCAACGCGCCAGTGCGCGATTCTGCAGGCGTCGAGCAGTACGGAAATCTTTATGGTATGTTGCTCGATTACGTCGTCTTCGCGGTGCTAATTTTTTATGTACTGACGATCGCCGGCGTGTTTGTGCTCAGACGCACTCGGCCGCAGGCGGAACGACCGTATCGCGCCTTCGGTTATCCACTGCTGCCGGCGTTCTACATCGTCGCGGCCACGGTGATTCTGCTCGTGCTGGCCGTTTACCGCACGCAAACTTCATGGCCCGGTCTGCTGCTCGTGCTCGCCGGTGTGCCGATTTATTTCCTCTGGAGAAAATCACGCCCGGCTTGACTTGCGGGGCTCGCCCCATTTAGCAAGAACAAAACCAACTTCACCATGAATTTATTTCGACGAAAAAGCGTCACGGATCTGCAGGCTGAGGCGCTCACCGACCACAGCCTTAAGCGCGCACTTGGTGCGGTGAATCTTACCGCGCTCGGCATAGGCGCGATCATCGGTACCGGCATCTTCGTGCTCACGGGCACGGTCGCCGCGCAGAATGCCGGGCCGGCCGTGGTGCTTTCATTTGTACTGGCGGGTGTCGCGTCGGTGTTCGCCGCGTTGTGCTACAGCGAATTCGCGTCGCTTGTGCCGATGGCCGGCAGCGCCTACACCTACGGCTACGCTACGCTTGGCGAGCTTTTCGCGTGGATCATCGGCTGGGACTTGATTCTTGAATATGCCGTGGGCGCGATCACTGTTGCCATCGGTTGGTCCGGCTACGTCGTATCGTTCCTCCACGATTTCGGCATCAACATTCCGCCGGCGTTGTCGGCCGCCCGCGGCACTCACTTGATTGATATTCCCGCTGCTCTCGCACCGCTCGTGAGTGCAAAGGTCGGATGGGTCGTAAGCAGCGCGTCTTTGCTCGATCAAATCAAGGCCGCGGGAACCGACCCGGTGGCGCTCAGCCATGTGACCACAATTTTTAATCTTCCAGCAGTGTTCATCATCTTTGTCGTCACGACGCTGCTCGTCGTTGGCATCAAGGAGTCGGCGAATTTCAATAACCTGATCGTGCTAGTAAAGGTCGCGGTGGTGTTGCTGTTCATCCTGGGAGCCGCTTACGCCATCAAGACGGCGAACTGGCATCCGTTCATACCCGCGAACACCGGCCAGTCCGGTCACTTCGGCTGGAGCGGCGTGATGACCGGCGCTGGGATTGTTTTCTTCGCCTACATAGGTTTCGACGCGGTCAGCACCGCGGCACAGGAGGCAAAAAATCCGCAGCGCGATATGCCGATCGCGATTATCGGCTCGCTGCTTGTATGCACCGCGCTTTACATCCTTGTCTCCGCAATTGCGACGGGCGTCGTGCCCTACGGCCTCCTCGATGTGCCCGATCCGATCGCAGTGGCGGCCGACCGCGCCGGGATGGGCTGGATGGGACGCTTGATCAAATTCGGCGCTATCGCCGGTTTGTCGTCGGTTATTCTTGTGATGTTGTTAGGCCAATCGCGCGTTTTTTACAGCATGGCCCGCGATGGTTTGCTGCCGCCATTCGTTAGTCGGGTGCATCCACGCTTCCGCACGCCGTGGCTGACTTCGATCGTAACCGGGATCGGCGTGGCGATCTTTTCCGCCATTTTTAGCGTGCGCGACGCCGGCAGCCTCTGCTCCATTGGCACATTGCTCGCATTTGTCATCGTCTCAGTTGGAATCCTCGTGCTGCGTGTGCGCGAGCCGAATCTGCCGCGCAAATTCAAAACGCCGTGGGTCTGGTTTGTCGCCCCGGCGGGCGCGCTCTCCGCACTCACGCTGATGGCCGCGCTTCCATGGCCGACATGGCGACGGTTGATCGTCTGGTTCATAATCGGCATTGTGATTTACTTCTTTTATGGCGTCCGCCGCAGCAACCTCGCCCAGCCGCCGCGCGTTTGACGAACATACTCAGCCGCGCGCTCTGTGGATCGACGAGCGCGTCGAGAATGCCTATCTAGGCGGCGCTTGAACTCCAGCTACTTTTCGCCAAATCCGCGTGCAGGGCTAGTCGACACGAATCCGAGGAGCGCCTCGGTGCGTTTGCGCAATGTTTCGGTATCGGCGTGATCGATGAACGTGCGCCGGGCGGCCGCAATTTCGGACAACGAAAGACCCATTGCCCTAAGAATGTCTCGCTCTGTACCGCTTAATTGGTTGTGCTTTTCGTTGTTCAGCGCGCGTTTCTGAAATCGCGAGAGCATTTCAGCCAGCGCGTCACCTTTCGCTGCTCCAAATAAAACGAGAAGCCGCTGAAAACGGAGATGAAATGGAATCGTGGCCAGATTGACATCTCCATAGTCGACGAAACTGTCGCCTGGCATCGTTACTTCATTGGATGTGGCGATGGAATTCCAAACATACGCCGGTTGATAGTACCCAATCTCAACATGATAACACCCGCTCGGTCGCGAAATTGCGATGGAACAATTGCCCGACAGCGGCTCGACGGCCACCCTCTTTTCTTCGACACCGTCCGCGCGGTACACGCAGAGATGCGCTTGTCG
>QHOW01000194.1 GCA_003219435.1 Verrucomicrobiota bacterium
TCGCTTCCGATTCTGCCGCATCGAGGCGCTCCTGCTGCGTGGTGGCGAATTCGTTCACAGCATTGACAAGCTCGTCATCTGTTCGGTGGTCCAGACAAAGCAACGAATTGAGCGTGGTTGGAATGTCGTACAACACGCCGTCACGCCCTAGTTGGCCCGTGCGACGCGTAGGGCCGCCAAACGAAACGCGCTGGAAGCTATTGTCCACATAGTACCGGCTCGTCGAAATTTCGGAAGCCTCGCCCGGAGTCTTCGGGATCAGCACGACTAGCCGTCCTTTCGTTGGAGTCGGAGTGACGGCATCATCGTTGTATACTTCGCCCCTTATGAATGCGGCGCATACCCGGCAAACGTACTGTTTAAAGTATGTGATCGCAGACCAACGTGCTGCGTCGTATGGACTGACCGAGTCTTCAAAATGCGATGGCACTTCGCCGTTGCAAAACGGGGCCGTCTGGCGAAGGAATGGCAACCACTCGACGAGATAATGGTCGTACCCGAAGGCTGAGAAGTGGTCGTATTCCGGGTAAGTGCGCTCGATGACATACGGCTGTTTCTGCGAAAAACCTCTGAAGCCCGAGCTACCAGTTCCCGATGCGAAGAATTTCGAAAACCGCGCCCAAACATCCTTGCTGCCGCTGTCGTTTCGGACTGCTGCGACTTGGTTGCGATCGTAGATGGTTCGCCAATCAAAATCGTTGGGGACGATCGAGCCCGCTAAGATGATCTTGTCGAACCGCAGGTTTTCGTATTTCCAAATCGCTTTACAAAGGATCCAGGTTCCGAAGCTGTGTGCGATGATCGACGGAATTACTTCGGGGTAGCGATTGCGGACTTCTCGGTATCGATTCCTCAACCATTCGATCTTTTTTCGCCGGAAAATCGCTGGAATAAAAAACACCACGGAGAACCAGCCGTAGTCCAGCGGATAATAAATCCAGCCTTGTTCGCTGATCAGCGGTGACAAGTCTTTTTGCCAGATACCTCTCGTCCGGATGCCGTGGAGTGAGACGACAATCTTTCGCTTTGTTCGAAGCATATTCAGGTTGCAACCGTCCTGCCCAAGCCAGGGAGAACGGGCGACGTAAACTGGCTATCCCATTAACTACATCCCTGGCTGGTGCCGCAATCGATGCAAACGCCGCAGGCGCCCGCCCGGATCACCTTGTCGCTGCCGCAGACTGAACAGGTGATTCCCATAAAGATGCTGCCAAGCGCTACCGTGACCCGGTCGGGATGACCATTGCCATTCCCGCCCCGTCCCGCAGTGGCAGGATCGTTAGACGGATGGTTTGTGATCACGTCGATCAGTTCTTTTTCACCGGTGCGCTGCAAATCCGTTACCGGCCGGTTTAGCGCTTTCTTCTCGATCTCAACAATTTCCTTGAGCGGCAAGTCCGGCTGCGCTCGGTTCGGCGCAGTCGCCTCTTTGTAGCCTTTGATGAATTGGCAAGCCAGCCAGCGAAACACATAATCAGTAATGCTCGTGGCATGACGAATATCGGGGTTTTTCGTGAAGCCGCTCGGCTCAAATCTCTGATAAGCGAATTTTTTTACGAGACTCTCCAGCGGCACTCCGTACTGGAGCGCAATCGAAGTGAGCGTGCCGACGGTATCCATTAACCCGCCGATCGTGCTTCCTTCCTTCGACATCGTAATGAAAAGCTCGCCCGGCTGGCCGTCTTCGTACAAACCGACCGTGATGTAACCTTCGTGGCCGGCGATTTCGAACCGGTGCGTCAGCGATGAGCGCGTGTCGGGCATGCGATGCCGGACCGGTTGGTCCAGACGGCTGCGTAGCGTTCCCAGTTCTTCTTCGAGTTCGAGAATACGTTTTTGAAGATCCTCACGATCAGCGGCGATATTCAGTGGGCCGGCATCACCCCGCTCCTGCGGGGCTACAGTGGTACCCATGTCTTTCGTCTTTCGCGTGTTCAATGGCGCAGATCGTTTCGAGCCATCGCGATAAATCGCGATCGATTTTAAGCCGAGTCGCCATCCTTCCACGTAAGTGTTCATGATGTCGTCCACAGTGGCCGCTTCTGGCATATTGACGGTTTTAGAAATCGCGCCGCTCAGGAATGGCTGTGCAGCAGCCATCATCCGCAAATGCGCCATGTAATTGAGGCTGCGTTCGCCTTTGAACGGTTTGAACGCGCAATCAAAGATCGACAAGTGCTCCGGTTTCAGCCCGGATGAAATCGTCGAACCGTCGGTGTCGGTGACGTCCTCGATCGTGTCGAACGCGTCGATATGCGCGATGACGCGCTCGATCTCTTCGGAATTATAACCCAGTTTCTCCAGCGCAGGTTTGACTGTCTGGTTGACAATTTTGAACATTCCTCCGCCGGCGAGCAGTTTGTATTTTACGAGCGCGATATCCGGTTCGATCCCGGTGGTGTCGCAATCCATCAGGAAACTGATTGTGCCTGTCGGCGCGAGCACCGTGACTTGCGCGTTGCGATAACCGTAGCGCTTTCCGAGTTCCGTTGCGCTGTCCCAAACTTTCGCGGCTTCTTCTTTCAAATGCGCGAACTCTTCGGCGTCCGAGATTTCGCGCACCGCGCAGCGATGTAGCTCCATGACTTCCAGCATCGGTGCGACGTTGTCTTTGGCGGCCGGCTTCGCCACGCCGCTGGCGCGCGCATCGTGATAACCGGGGAACGGTCCCATTGCCTGCGCCATTCGCGCGCTTTGCTCGTAAGCTTCGCCCGTCATAATGGCGGTGATCGCGCCGCAGAGCGCCCGGCCCTCCACACTGTCGTAACCATAGCCGTAACTCATGACGAGGGAGCCGAGGTTCGCGTAACCGAGTCCGAGTGTGCGGAAAATATGTGAATTCTCCGCGATTTCTTTGATTGGATAACTCGCGTTATCGACGATGATTTCCTGCGCCGTAATGAAAATGCGCACTGCCGCTTTGAATCGCTCGACATCGAAGTCGCCGTCCGCAGTCTTGAATTTCATTAAGTTAAGCGAAGCGAGATTGCACGCGGTGTTGTCGAGGAAGAGATATTCCGAGCAGGGATTCGTGGAATTTTGTCGATCTGTGCCTTTGCACGTGTGCCATTTGTGGATCGTGGAATCGAATTGCATCCCAGGATCGCCGCAGACATGCGTGCCCTCGGCGATCTTGCGCAACAGTGTGCGAGCATCCTTGCGTTCGCACGGCTGCCCATCGATCACCCGACGCGTCCACCATTCGCGGCCTTCCAACGCCGCTTCCATGAATTCGTCGCTTACCCGCACGCTCAGGTTTTCGTTCTGATACATGACCGAGCCGTACGCGTCACCATTGTAACTCCCGTCGTAACCTTGCTCGATCAGCGCCCACGCTTTTTTCTCTTCCTTCTGTTTGGCGTCGATGAACTCTTCGATGTCGGGATGCCAATCTTTGAGCGTATTCATCTTCGCGGCGCGCCGCGTTTTGCCGCCGCTCTTCACCACGTTCGCAACTTGGAAGTAAGATCCGTGCCCGTGCCACTGCCGTACTTGAAGAGCATCGCTTCACTCGTCGCCAGCCGCATGATGTCTTCCATCGTGTCGCCCACGCTTTGGATGAAGCAGGCGCTTCCCTGCGGGTACTCGTACTGCGACGCGGCCCGCTCCGCTTTGCCAGTCTCGCGATTGTAAAAATAATTACCGGCTCCTGCGCCTTTGCCCACGCCATATTGGTGATACAACCCAACGTTGAACCAGACCGGCGAATTAAACGCTCCATGCTGGTTCACACAAAGCCAGGTCAATTCGTCGTAAAAAACCTCCGCAGCTTCCGCATCTGCGAAGTAACCATCCGCGATTCCACAATCGGTGATCGTGCGCGTAACCCGATGAATCAATTGCCGCACCGAAGTTTCTCTTCCGCCTTTATGGGGATTGGTGCCGTTCGCGATATCGCCATAGAAATATTTCGAGACCGCTATCTTGGTCGCGAGCGCGCTCCATTTTTTCGGCGCGCAACTGGTTTAGGCGGTCGGTTAAGTGAGGCTGGCGGGATTCCGGGCTTTAGTTGGATCATGGCGGTGAACCGGGTTGGTGGTTAAAACTTGTGAATAATTTCGGCTGGCGAGAGAGCCGAGCCACCAATAACCTGTTAAAAATCGTCAATCGCGGTTAATAACAAGATACTGGGGATACGGCCTTGCGGACATACAATATGCGGTGCGAAGCGAATCCATGGCAAGCCTAAAATTGTAACATTTTTCAGAAATTTTCGGGTTGGAGGGGAAAGCCCGGCAGCTCAGGCATGGATGCCTTCCGCTAATGCCTCGATGTTGCGCTGAACCGTTCTGCAGCAACCGCACAAAGTCGTCAGGTCGGGCGATGCTTTGCCCTTGCAAACTCAGAGCCACGTCCAACAATTGCGCATCGTAAAATAACATCGACAATATCGACCGATTGGGAAGGGTGGCTGAGTCCGGTTTAAGGCACTCGACTCGAAATCGAGCGTGGGGCAACCCACCGTGGGTTCGAATCCCACCCCTTCCGCCATCCTGCTTCGCGCACGCGCTTCGCAGGATGGGCAGGATTCCTTGCGCGTGCAGCGGCGGGTGGTGATGGAATTTGGGTAGCGCACGCGTCTCGCGTGCTGCCGACGGCGTCCTCGCCATCGCGGACTTTTTTTGAAATTTGGCAGCACGGAACGTGACAATGCCGAACGAAAGATTGTTTCGGCGCGACGCCGAAACCAGCACGCGAGACGCGTGCGCTACCCGGAATTGTTGCGCGCGCGCTCATTCCTTTTCGAAGTTCACCGCCTCCCGTTCCCGTGCTCGGCAAAGCCCTGGCAAGTTTAGACAAAATCGGCGCTCAGCGGCGTCTTTATTATGTGATCGTCTGAATGTCGGCTCACGGATGAAATCACAGTTGCATCCGAATTGTTCAACGGCAGCTTGCTGACTTCACCTTTTTCTTATGAACATGCTCTCTCGCTTTTCTGTTTTTCTGTATTTGATCGCGTCCGGTCTGATTTCGATTATGACCGTCTCCGCGCAGAAATCGCCGGACACAACACGGTTGCTCCGTTTCCCAACGACAAACGGGACGCAGATCGTCTTCTGCTACGCGGGCGAACTCTACACGGTCGCCAAAGAAGGCGGCATCGCGCGGCGCCTGACGAGCGGTCCTGGATACACATCATTTCCGCGGTTCTCACCGGATGGCTCGCAGATCGCGTTCACGTCGCAATACGACGGTAATACCGAAGTGTATGTGATGCCGGCAGAGGGGGGCGCACCCAAGCGGCTGACGATCACCGCTACCTTGGGACGCGACGATATATCGGATCGGATGGGGCCTAACAATATCGTGATGGCCTGGCAAAACACCAAACCGTTGGTCGTTTTCCGCACCCGGATGAAATCGTTCGATTCCTTCATCGGCCAGCTTTACACCGTCGGGCTGGACGCCGAGTTGCCGCAGCAGATGCCGGTGCCGCGCGGCGGATTCGTCTCGTTTTCGCCCGATGATTCGAAGATGGCGTACAACCGCGTCTTCCGTGAGTTCCGCACCTGGAAACATTATCGCGGCGGAATGGCCGACGACGTCTGGATTCACGATTTCAAGACCGGTAAAACGGAAAATCTCACCAACGATCCAGCACAGGATATTTGCCCGATGTGGGGGCCGGACAACCGCATCTATTTTCTCTCTGACCGCGATGGCCGCATGAATCTCTTCTCGATCGACCTGACGAGCAAGGAAACAAAACAGCTCACCACCTTCAAGGATTTCGACATCAAGTTTCCCTCGATTGGCAAGGACTCGATTGTGTTCGAGCAAGCGGGTTACATCTGGCGCTATGATCTGGCCACTGGACAGACGGCGCCGGTACCGATCGAGATCAAGGAAGATTTCGCGTCCGGGCGTTCCGCATTGGTCGATGCATCGAAACACGTCGAATCGGTCAGTCCTGCGCCCGACGGCCAACGCGTTATCGCCGTCGCGCGCGGCGATATTTACTCTGTTCCGGGAAAGGATGGCACGCCGCGCAATCTGACCAGAACATCAAACGCTCACGAGCGCGACGCGGTTTGGTCGCCGGACGGCAAATGGATCGCTTACAATTCGGACGTCACCGGCGAGAACGAGCTCTATGTTCGTTCGCAGGATGGCAAGGGTGAGCCGCAACAACTGACGAAGGCGGCCGACACCTATTATTATCAGGCCATCTGGTCGCCGGACAGCAAGAAGCTGCTCTGGGCGGATCGCTTGCAAAGGCTGCGCTATGTCGATGTGGCGAGCAAAGCTATCACCCGGGTCGACCAGGATAAATATGGCGAGATTCGTGGTTACGATTGGTCGCCCGATAGCCAATGGATCGCCTGGTCGCGACCGGAAGAGAACGGCGGCGAAAAAGTTTATCTCTTTTCAACTGCGGACAAAAAGCCGGTAGCGGTGACCGATGATTGGTATTCGGCGAGCAATCCGACCTTCAGCGACGACGGAAAATATCTTCTGCTGACGTCGAGTCGCGACTTCAAGCCGATCTTCGGCCAAACGGATTTTTCCAATGTCTATCGCGACATGGACCGGGTTTATCTCATTACCCTCGCGAAAGAGACCGAATCGCCGCTCGCGCCCCGGAGCGACGAAGTCGGCCAAGCCAGAAAGAAAAAAGAGAAGGACAAGGACGTGGATGAGCAAAAGTCGCAGGATAAAAAAGGCGAATCAAAAGAGGCGAAGGAGAAGAAGCCGGTTCAGGTCAAGGTTGACACCGATGGCATTCACGACCGCCTGGTCGCTCTGGAAATCCAGCCTGCCGATTACAGCGACCTCCGGTTGGTTGACGACAGAATTTTTTATCTCCGGCGCACGGTCGCCGACGAGAAAGACGAGGAGGAGGAGCTCGGCGAGCCGGACAAGCGAAAATATCATCTGTGCGCATACAGCCTGGAGGACCGCAAAGAGAAAGTGCTTGGCGACGTCAACAAGTACGAGATCACGCGCGACGGCAAAAAGATGCTGGTCAAGATCGACAAGGATTATGCGGTGATCGATCTGCCCAAAGACAAGATCGAGATCAAAGACGAGAAGACAGGCAAGGATTACAAGCTGAAACTTGAGGGACTGGACATGCGGCTCGATCGCCACGCCGAGTGGAGCCAGATCTACACCGAGTGCTGGCGGCAAATGCGCGATTTCTTTTACGCGCCGAACATGAACGGCGTCGATTGGAAAGCGATGCGCGACAAATACGCCGCGCTCGTTCCGTTCGTGAATCATCGGAACGACCTCACCTATTTGGTTGGTGAACTAATCGGCGAATTGAATAGCGGCCACACGTATGTTGCCGGCGGAGAACGGCCCGAAACCCCTCGGATCAAGCTCGGCCTTCTCGGGGCCGAATTTTCCCGGGACCCGGCCAGTCGCGCATATCGGATCGACCGGATTCTGCCCGGCGAAAATTGGAACAAGCAGACGCGCTCACCGCTCAGGGAAATCGGCCTGAACGTGAAAGAAGGCGATTATCTCCTGGCGATCAACGGCGCGCCCGTTTCCACCTTGCCGAATCTCTACGACGCACTCATCGGCACGGCCGACAAACAAGTCATTCTGCGAGTCAATTCCAAGCCGAACGACAACGGCGCGCGCGACATTACTGTCGTGCCCACGGCCGATGAAGCGCCGCTCTATTACCGCGCGTGGGTGCAAAAGAACATCGATGAAGTGACCAAGAAAACCGGTGGCGAAGTCGGTTACGTTCACATTCCCGACATGGGACAGCCGGGCCTGAACGAATTCACCAAGCTCTACTTTCCGCAGATTCGCAAAAAGGCGCTCATTGTCGATGTGCGCGGCAACGGCGGCGGGTTCGTCTCGCCGCTGGTGATCGAGCGGCTCCAGCGCGCACTGGTCATGATCGACATGTTCCGGAATGGCGTGCCAGACACCAATCCGCCGAAGACTTTCACCGGCCCGATGGTGGCGCTGATCGACGAGTTCTCCGCGTCGGACGGCGACATCTTTCCGTTCCGGTTCAAAACGCTTGGTCTGGGCAAATTAATTGGCAAACGCACCTGGGGCGGTGTCGTCGGCATTCGCGATCCGCTGCCGCTCACCGATGGCGGCAACCTTTTCAAGCCCGAATTCGCCCCTTATTCGAAAGAAGGAAAAGGCTGGATCATTGAAGGGCACGGTGTCGATCCAGATATCTTTGTGGACAATGATCCGGCAAAAGAATTCCGTGGCGAAGATCAGCAACTCGACCGGGCGATCCAGGAAATTCAGGAGGAGCTAAAGACCAAACGATATGACCTGCCCCCAATCCCGCCGTACCCGGACCATCCGATGAAGGGCAGCTAAGGTGCGTGGTCGCATCATGTCGGTGGTGGCGAAATGGAAAAGGTCATGCATATTTTTCCGTACGGAATGCAGTCGTTGTTTCCCGCGCTCGCTCCGGCAGCGTAAAGCGGCGCGGTCCGCCGCATGGAACGAACTTTTTCCAATCGAACGGAAGCGGGGCAGCTACTTGCGGAGAAGCTCGTCAAGTACGCTGGTCGCACTGACGTAATCGTGCTTGGTCTCCCGCGGGGCGGGGTTCCGGTCGCCTACGAAGTGGCAAAACGCTTGGGCGTGCCGCTCGATGTTTTCATTGTGCGCAAACTCGGTGTTCCCGGTTTCGAGGAACTCGCCGTTGGCGCGATCGCTTCCGGCGGTGTGCGGGTTTTGAACGAAGATATTATCCGCGCATTACCCAAGGCAGACGAGACCATTGAATCGATCACGGCAAAGGAAACAGCCGAGCTGGAGCGACGCGAGCAAAGTTACCGCGACGGGCGACCGGCGCCGGAGCTGCGCGATCACATTGTCATTTTGGTTGATGATGGTCTGGCGACTGGGGCGACCATGCGCGCCGCTGTCAAGGCATTGCGTCAGCGCGGCGCTGCGAAAATCGTCGTAGCAGTGCCAGTGGGCCCGCCAGACACTTGCCGTGAATTCGAGGATGAAGCCGATGAAACCATCTGCGCAAGCGTCCCCGAATTTTTCCAGGCGGTCGGGCAGTATTACGAAGATTTTTCCCAAACAAGCGATGACGAAGTGCGCGAGTTGCTGACGCGCGCCACGCAATAATTGGCATGAACGAGGTTCACATTGCAGCGGACAGCACGACCCTCGATGGCAATCTGACAATTCCCGATGGAGCGATCGCCCTCGTTCTTTTCGCTCACGGCAGCGGCAGCAGCCGGCACAGCCCTCGGAATCAATTTGTCGCGCACACGCTGAACAACGCCGGGCTGGCGACATTGCTTTTCGATCTTCTTACGCCGGAAGAGGAGGCGATTGATGTGCGCACCCGGGAGCATCGCTTCAACATCGGTTTGCTGGCCGAGCGGCTCATGCACGCGACAAAATGGGCACAGCAGCAGGAGCAAACCCGTGATTTGAGCATTGGCTACTTCGGATCGAGCACAGGCGGCGGCGCAGCGCTGGTTGCGGCGGCGGAGATCCCGCAAGATGTCGGAGCCGTGGTCTCGCGCGGTGGTCGCCCCGATTTGGCCGGTGACGCACTACCAAAAGTGCAGGCGCCGACGCTGCTCATGGTCGGCGGCAACGACGATATCGTCCGAAGTGAAGCTGGAAATCGTTCCTGGCGCGACGCATCTCTTCGAAGAGCCGGGCGCGCTCGAACAAGTTGCCAAACTCGCCAGCGATTGGTTTTTGCTTCACCTCGCTCGCAAATGACGAATGACGAATGTCTAATGACGAAGGAATGACTAAATCCGAATGACGAACTAGTTTACTCGCGCGTGCTTCGTCATTTGAGCATTCGGACTTCGTTCGTCATTCGTCATTTCTGCTTCGTCATTCTTTGTACGTCACCACGCGCCCCCACAGACTCTTTGTCCCCCAAATTCCGGCACGCAAACATTCCAGTTGCACAATCTGGCTGTGATCGACAAATAGGTTCACGTCGGCTCCGTAATTTTTGATGTACCACGCGAACACATCTGGATCGGCGGCTTCGAACATGAGCTTCGCCATGCCGATCTCGTCGATGAATTTGGCAGGCACATCCGTGCGCCACGGATCGATATTTTCGGTGATGCCTTCGCTTTCGATCATGATGATCTCAGCGCCGGCTTCGAGAAATCGTTTTGCCTGCGCGACGGCCCAGTTCGGGTCGCGCGTGCCTTCGGCTTGCAACTCCGCGGCAGCCGTAGCTCCGCCGGCGCCGAACTGAATTCCAACCTCAGGCTTCGCTTTCAATCCTGATTTTCGCACCAATTCAATAAGCCGCAGCCAGTCATCGGTCGGGATTGAGACAAAGCCGGCCGAGATCTCGATGATATCGAACCCGAGCCTTTTACATTCGGCGACGTACTGCCGCACGGCCTCGCTGCCTTGCGCGAGCACACGCTCAATAAAGCCGCCGGTGGAGACGAGCACGTCGTGTTTGTGGCAAAGATCGATGATCTCTTTTACAGCCTGCTCCGGCATGAGCGTGAATGACCCGCCGGCGAATTTTAGCGAATCGACGTAAACGCCCATCATCTCAAAGAGATCTTCCAGGTAACGCCGGCCAATCACCGAGTAATACGGTCCGCGGATTTCCGTTAAGCCGCGCTTCCGCTGCTTGCCTTCGCGCTGGTTAACGTGCAGAAACGGAAAACTACGCCCGGGCTCCTTCGATTTCATTGGCTCTCTAATAGGGAACGGAATGGAATACTTGAATGGCCGTCTGGGTAGCGCACGCGTCTCGCGTCGTGCTTTGAGCGTCGCGCGCCGAAACAAGCTTCATTCGCTCGCAGAAATGTTTGGAGCTGGAAGAAAAGTTCGTGATCGCGAGGACGCGCTCGCCAGCACGCCGAGACGCATGCGCTAGTCAATCTAACGTGTCAAATACGGCGTGCTGGATGCTTGGTAGCTCGGATTGAACACATACGTCATTCACAATGGCTGCCGCGGGATTGAACTTGAGCCGGGCGACATCGATCGCGCGCTTGACGAGATGAAACATGTCGGCGCAGTTCTTTTGAAAAGCGCCGATCTGTAGCCGGACTCACTGACTCCGGCAGTCGCGGTCAGCGAACGCGGCTACAACGACGCCGGCAGCACGGTCGTGAGCGTGACTTCGCTATCGATGGTTTGCTTCGAGACGTCTTCTACAGTGGCGCCGACTCTTAATCCGTCGCGAGATCCGCGAGAGCATCGTCTTGCCGACGCAGCGCTTGCCCCAAAGGGTCAAGCGCTACGCTCGGCGACGGTTTGGCAGAGGCCTGCCAACGCTCACCGT
>QHOW01000183.1 GCA_003219435.1 Verrucomicrobiota bacterium
AGCGCCGCGGGAACTGGCACGCTAATGGATAAACGTTACTCGTCAAGAAAACAGCGTCATCAAGCTCATTTTCTCGTCTCCCTCGCCGCGCTCGCATGCGGCTCCGCTCTGGCACAGACATTTGCCGCGATCCCTCTCACCCACAGCGAGGCCCTTGCGATCGGAAAAAAAATCTGGCAAAACGAATGCAATGGAACTGTTGCCGGGCTGACTTCGTGGAATGAAGGCGAAAATTTCGCGTCGCTGGGCATCGGCCACTTTATCTGGTACCCAAAGGGCCAGCGTGGGCCGTTCGAAGAGAGTTTTCCCAGACTCGTCAGCTTTATTTCAAAGCGGGGAGCCAAACTGCCAGGATTGCTCCTGGGGGTCGGGGATCTCCCATGTCCCTGGAATTCTCGAACGGAATTTGTTCACGCTCAAAACACGCGGGAAATGAAACAATTGCGCCAGTTTCTAGCTGACACGGTGGATCTTCAGACGGAATTCCTCATTTACCGGCTGCAAAATGCGTTGCCGAAAATGCTGGACGAAGCTGCGCCTACCGATCGTGCGAACATTCAGCAGCAATTCGAGCGACTGACGAGCACGCCGCAGGGCTGCTACGCGCTCGTCGATTATGTGAACTTCAAAGGAGAAGGAGTCTTGCACACAGAGCGTTATCAGGGTCAAGGTTGGGGCTTGCTTCAAGTCCTCGAAAATATGCACGGCACCTCTCCGGGGACCGCGGCAGTCGACGAATTCGCTCGCTCAGCGAAAGCGACTCTGATCCGACGCGTCCAAAATGCTCCTGCTGAGCGGCGCGAATCTCGTTGGTTATCGGGTTGGCTTCAGCGCGTAGACAGCTACAGTCGCGGTTGATTTATCTATGCCGGCAAAATTCCAAATATTGCTTCGCGCTGTTTTACTGGTTGGCGTTGCGTGTTCTCTCAATGGCCAAATACTTTTCGGGCCCAAACGGGCCACGCCCAAACCAGCCGCCCCCAAACCGATGCGAAAAGCATCCGAGCTAATTTCCAAGCAGGAGCCAGTCAAAATTAACACGTCATTAATCAAACAAATTACACCGGACACGGTACGCATTGTCGTCTCTCTTCCCAAACAGCGCGCCTATCTGATGCTGGGCGACCAAATCGTGATCGACAGCCCGATCTCTTCCGGCAAACGCGGGCACAGCTCACCCTCCGGCCATTTCCCCGTCCTCGAAAAGGATCCGGATCATCGTTCCAACATTTATGGCGACTTTGTTGACAGCTCGGGTCGTGTTGTCCGCGCCGGCATTAGCTCCAAAATCGATTCTGCCCCCAGTGGAACACATTATGTGGGTGCGCCGATGAGGTGGTTTATGCGGCTAACGGCTGAAGGCGTTGGAATGCATGTTGGGATTTTGCCAGGATATCCCGCATCGCATGGTTGTATTCGGATGCCGCCGGACGGAGCGAAGCTCTTTTACGATAATGTCAAAGTCGGTACGCCAGCGGACGTAGGCGATTATTAACGGTCTAAAAAACTCAAATCATCCTGCTTTCAAGGGGCGACGGCTTGGGCAGCCGCCGAAATAAAACCTGACGGCTGGGAAGCCGTCATTCCTTGAGTAACTTTGTCCGCAGCAGATCAAAGGCCGCTTGTGCGGCCATTTGCTTAAACGTCTCCCGGTCGCTCGGAAAAAATAATTTCTTCACGACGATTTTGGCCGACGTAGCTAGGGCAATGTAAACCGTTCCGACTGGTTTTTCGGGCGACCCACCGGACGGTCCGGCAATTCCAGTTGTGGCGAGGGCATATGTCGATCGTGGCCGCATGCGCGCGTGTTGGGCCAGCGCGCGCGCGACCGCCTCGCTCACAGCGCCGTGCTGTTCGATCAACTCTGGATCGACATCCAACATGTCCATCTTGGCCTCATTCGCGTAACAAATGTATCCAGCAAGAAAAACCGCCGACGACGCTGGGATGTTTGTGATGCGATTTGCCAGCAGTCCGCCCGTGCACGACTCCGCGATCGACAGTGTCTCCTTTCGACTGGTGAGGAGCTTCACGATTACGGCCTCGAGAGTTTCATCGTTCGCGGAGAAGATCGAAGAGCCCAGCTCTTTTTTGATGATCACGTCAGCGCGCGAGATGACATCCGATTCGCCGACAATCCGAACATCGACTTCGCCAGGACGCGCGCAATAACCGAGCTCGATTCCCGGAATAGCAAGAACTTTTTCACCGATTGCCTGCTCGATCGTCGATTCCCCCAGACACGCAATTTTATAAAGCCGTCGCTCGATCGACGCGGGGACCTGAACAATAGAACGTAAGACCGGGGTCACGAATGCACGGAACATTGGCTGAAGTTCGCGGGGCGGACCGGGCAAGACGAAGAGGTGCGGCGAACGCATCAGGGGATTGATGTTTGCCTTCAGGTATAAGCCTGAGGCGCTTCCGTTTTCGTTTGGAAGAACCTGCGCGCCGATCGGGACTTCGGCCTGCCGGGCGATGCTGGAAGTCCACTTGATTGCGCGCGCTGCGAGTCTCTGCTTCAGCGAAGCCAGCAGCTCCGAATCCGTTCGGAGTTCCAGTCCAAGGACATCCGCGACGACTTCTCGTGTGATGTCATCGCTGGTCGGACCCAGTCCGCCGGTCACAAATAAAATCTCGGAGCGCCCAAATAATTCCGAGAGGCTCTCTCGAATCGCCGGGCCGTCTGGAACCGTTCGCCGCTCATTGATGCGCAAGCCAAGCGGCAAAATTTCGCGCGCAATAAACGCCAGATGCGCGTCTTGAACGTCCCCGAGCAAGAGTTCTGTGCCAGTATTGAGCAAGGCAACGCGCATGCGAGTGAACGTAAATGGTTAAAAGAGTTACAACGTTACAATGTGGGAGCCGATGTGATTCTGCACCCGTTTTGACTTTGTAACGCTTTTAACCCTTTTAACTGTTACCGTCCGGCCGAAGGCCGCTACGCCGCGGTCTTGTCCTGCTTCTTGCGAATGAGCGGGAGCTTTTTGCCTTCCACCACCGCGCGATTAATCGTGACTTCCGCGATATCTTCGCGGCTCGGCACATCGTACATGATATCGAGCATGATTCGCTCGAGCAGCGACCGCAACGCGCGCGCGCCTGTGCCTTTCGTGACCGCCTGCGCTGCCAGCGCTCGCAAAGCGTCTTTGGTCAATGTCAATCGGACGCCCTCCATCGAAAAAAGCTTCGTATACTGCTTAGCCATCGCGTTTTTTGTCTCGGTCAAAATTGCCACCATTTCTTCCTCGGTGAGAGCGTTGAGAGAGCTGACGACCGGCAGCCGTCCGATGAATTCGGGAATCATTCCGAAAGCCAGCAAGTCTTCCGGTTCAACATGCCGGATAGCTTGCTTTCGCAAGGTCTCCTCGACTTCGAGTGTCGGGCTTCCAAAGCCCATCACTTTTTGGCCAATGCGTTTCTGGATAATCTTCTCGAGTCCTATAAATGCGCCGCCACAAATGAAGAGGATCTTCTCCGTGTTGACCTGGATGTATTCCTGGTGCGGATGTTTGCGGCCGCCCTGGGGCGGAACATTGCAGGTGCTGCCTTCCAGGATCTTCAGGAGCGCCTGCTGAACGCCTTCGCCAGAGACATCGCGCGTAATGCTCACATTATCCGTTTTGCGGCCGATCTTGTCGATCTCGTCGATGTAAACAATGCCGATCTCCGCTCGTTTGACATCGTAATCGGCATTCTGCAGCAGGCGCAGGATGATGTTCTCGACGTCTTCACCGACGTAGCCAGCTTCCGTCAGGGTGGTTGCATCGGCGATGCAGAATGGGACATCGAGAATCCTGGCCAGTGTTTTGGCCAGCAACGTTTTTCCGGAGCCTGTCGGCCCGATTAGTAAGATGTTGCTCTTCTCAATTTCAACGTCCGCAAGGGGGTCGGGCTGAAATGCCGCCGACGCATCGCTTGGCGCGGAAGGTTGCAGCACGCGTTTGTAATGGTTGTGCACAGCCACCGAAAGCGTCTTTTTGGCGATGTCCTGTCCGATAACATATTGGTCGAGCGAGCGCCGGATTTCTGCCGGCTTCGGCACACGGATGTTGGACGACTGGCGCCGCGCATCTTCATTGAGCTCCTTATCGAGGATGCTTTTGCAAACATTGATGCAACTGTCGCAAATATAAACGCCCGGCCCGGCAATTAATTTGCGCACTTCGGCGTGGCTCTTTCCACAAAACGAGCACATGGTGAGATTGGAAGCGCGCGCCATATTTGTTTTTAGAAAAGGAGCTCTTACCCCCCGATTTTGCGCGGTAAAGCAGCCTCGGCAACCGCTACCGATCGGTTCCCGGAAGGAGGCGTCGCACCGTCAAGGAGCTTCACTTCCTTGCGGGATTTGATCACTTCATCCACCAACCCGTAATCTTTCGCCTCCTGGGCGGACATGTAATAATCGCGGTCCGAATCCAGCCGCACCTGTTCCTCCGATTTGCCCGTGTGCTGGGCGATGATTCTGATGAGGCGCTTCTTAAGCTTGAACATGTAATCCACCTGGCGCTCGACATCACTCGCCGCGCCCTGCGCG
>QHOW01000036.1 GCA_003219435.1 Verrucomicrobiota bacterium
GATTGGAGAACAAGCCGCGGGCAACAATCCGGTGCCTAACCACAAGAGCTCCTGGGACGCGAATTGGACGAGCAATTACGGTGGCTTTGACACCCCCGACTCCTCGGCGCGGCGCAATTATATCCCAGTCGCTTTCATTCCCCGTCAAAATCCATTCTACTGTGCGCTCCCGTATAACGATGTCTCCCACGGCCAGTTCAAACCAGAAGCGCCACTGGTGATACCCTGGTTCAAGCAGGCCTACACTGGGCCGGGTCAATCAGTGTGCAAAGGTCGCTGGATAGCCATACGGAAAGGCAATCGCACCTGTTATGCGCAATGGGAAGATTGTGGCCCGTTTCGCACCGATCATTTCCAGTATGTATTCCAGAATGAACGGCCAAAACCCAATCTGAACCACGGGGCTGGTTTGGATGTTTCTCCGGCCGTTCGCGATTATCTCGGCCTGGCTCCGACGGACGTCACGGATTGGCAGTTTATCGAAGTGCGTGATGTGCCGCCCGGTCCGTGGCGAAGCTACGGAGATAACAATCATTTCGTCATCGCGCGCCGCCAAACCGAACAAAGCCTCGCCAAACGATTTTCGGGAGCCGCAAAAAAATAGGCGGTCTCTGCGCGCGCGCTTGGAAAGTTACTTATCTGCGGCAGCGGGCCTGATAATCTCCAAGGTTGAATGACAGCTCCAGCCAACGGCTTTCCAAAAGCGCTCGCACTTCGTGCGACTACATCATTATTGAGCTTGATCTCCGCTTGGCGCAGATGTCGGAGACGGCGAGGGAGTGACGGCTGCTCGAACATTTCCGGGCGCTTCTGCCGGTGACCGGGCCGGTCGAGCTGTCGCCGCGCGAATTAGCTCCGAGACGGTGACGAATTTAAATCCCTTTGCCTCGAGCGCATCGAGTGTAGAAGGCATGGCTTCAATTGTTCCTGGGTGAATATCATGGCTCAATACGATTGAGCCTGGCCGGGTTTCTTGAAGAATGCGATTGCGGACCACTGCTGGGCCGGGCCGTTTCCAGTCATTGGGATCGACGTCCCACAAAATGATCTGATAGCCGAATTCATGGTGAATCCAGCGCTTTTCGCGGGCCGTAATCGATCCATACGGCGGCCGCAACAACGTTGGACGCTTGCCGGTGGCGTTCTTAATTGCATCATCGGTTCGCCAGAGTTGGCGACGCACATTTTCGTCTGACATTTTGCCAAAGTTAGGATGCGACCAACTGTGATTGCCAATCTCGTGGCCTTCCCGGGCAGCTCGCGCGACGATCTCAGGATGTTCCGCGACGTTTTCGCCAATCACGAAGAACGTTGCCTTAATATGGTGCGCGGCCAGCAGATCGAGCAACTTTGGCGTAAGCGTTGCGCTCGGTCCGTCGTCAAAGGTCATCGCGATGTAAGGCCCAGCGACATGCACCGAGTTGAACGTGATACCCGGTTCGTCCGGCGCGGCTCGTTCTTCATGCGTCGCCTCGTGCGTCGCCGGGGTGGGTTCTGCTCCGAGCCAAAGCGTGGCGATTAATGTGGCGAAACAAAAAAGCGGCAGCCGGTAAAAAAACATGAACTCGGAA
Organism: Verrucomicrobiota bacterium; assembly: GCA_003219435.1. Lineage (GTDB taxonomy): Bacteria > Verrucomicrobiota > Verrucomicrobiia > Chthoniobacterales > UBA10450 > Udaeobacter. The sequence goes on from QHOW01000036.1 coordinate 1,572, forward strand.
GCAGGAACCTAAACGCGTGTATCTAGCAGAGGCCGCCAGTTCCGCAACACGCAGTCACCCGCAGACGTGGCATTTGATGAAAATTGTTGCGGATTTTGTCTGCCGCAAAAATCAACTCACGAAAGTCCGCCATTCGGACGGACGCGTCCTCTGGCGAGCTTTTAGAGTCAACGTGTATTCAGCCTTTGCGCAATTTCTCTAATTGCGCAATGAACGCGTCCGGGCCACCGGGGAAGTAGCCATCGTACTGCCAAATCTTCTGTCCGTTGCCATTGAGCAGGACGATAGTGGGAAATCCTTGAACTTGGTACTGCTGCGCAAGCTCTTGATTCTGCTTTCTTAACTCGACGCTTTGCGGTTTGGCGCGCGGGAAGTCCACCTCGACAAGCACAAGATTCTCACGCGCGTAATCCTTAAACTGAGGCTGCGACAAAATCTCTTTGTCGAACTTCTTGCACCAGCCACACCAGTCCGAGCCTGTAAAATCGAGGAGCAGGAATTTGTTGTTCGTCGTCGCCTCTTGCTGCGCCTTTTTGTAATCGTTCAGCCACTCGGATTCGGCGCGAGCGAACGGGGCAGAGAGGAAAACACACGCCGCAGCGGCGAAAAGAAGCGAATGATATTTTTTCACTCCGCCATCTTCGACTGGATTGCGGCTGGGCGCAAGACCGGTACAACGCACCATCGGTGCGCGAGTAATCTCGCTGCGTCCGGAGATAGCCCGACGCGCGAACGCCGGGCTATGAACGGATTGAAAGATCTAGCGCAGATGTTTCGAGACGAGCTTGGTCATCTCGAACATACTCACCTGGCTCTTACCGTTGAATACCGGCCTGAGTGAGTCATCCGCGTTGATCATGGTTCTTTTCTTTTTATCCTGGCAACCGTGCTTCTTGATGTAGTTCCAAAGCTTCTTGGTAAGCTCGGAACGTGGTAGCGGCTGCGACCCAACGATGGCAGAAAGCTTATCGTCAGGTTGGACCGGTCTCATGAAGGCGGGATTGGGTTTGCGTTTGGAAGGTTTCTTTTTGGTTTTCGGCATAGAGGCTGATTATCGTTTCGCTCGCGCGAGGGCAACACTAATTTTAACGAAACAAAAAAAATTTTGCTAGGCGACCCGGCGAACTGCCAGTGCGGCCACATCGTCTGGCGAGCCATCGCTGGCTTCATCTGGCGCTGCCCGGTCTAATATTCCTTTAAGTAGCGCTTCGGCGCTGACTGCAGAGTGATCGAGCATTTTCTCCAAGCCCTTTGGGGTGAGACGGTGCCGCTCGCCTTTCGTCGAGCCAAATAGACCATCCGTATAGAGGAGAAAAGCGTCCCCCGATTCCAAGTCGATAAGCGTCTCCGTAAATTCTGGATGTTCGAGTAAACCCAATGGAGGCGCGATCGAGGCGATCGACTCAGTCGCACTGTCATGGCGTACAACCAGGAGCGGCGGGTGACCAGCCCCCACCACGCTTGCGCTCCCGCTCTCCGGGTCAACCGCAACGCACATAGCCGTCATGAAAAATCGTGCGCCGAAGATGCTCCGGAAATCATGATTCACGGCTTCCATGATCCTGGCTGGCGTGTTGTGTTCTACGCTGCCGTGATGAAAAAGGAGTTTGGCCAGAGTGGTAAGCAGCGCAGCAGCGGCTCCGTGACCGGTGCCATCTGCAATCCAGAACAAAATTCGGCCCTCCTTCATAGGCAGCCAACCGTAAATATCGCCGCCTACCTGGATTACCGGGCGATAACAGGCGGCAACTTGCCAACCGGGCAGTCTGGGGGGCTTGTGCGGAATCAGAGATTGCTGGGTCAGGCGCGCGGCGGCCAGATCGCGCTCGAGATTACGACGCCATTCTTCGAGTTCATCGTTTTGCCGCTCTAATTGGCGCCGCATGGAACGCAGGCGAAGCTGGGTCTCAATTCGCGCCTGCAAAACCGCGGCGTTGATCGGTTTTGTCACAAAATCATTCGCGCCAGCTTGCAAACAACGCACTTCGCTCGCTTCGCTGCCATGGCCGGTCAACATGATCGCGGGAATTTGTGCGACTGCGGGGTCGTTATCCGAGCGAAGGCGTTTTAACACTTCCTCGCCGTTTAGCCCCGGCATATCGAAATCAAGAAGAAGGAGTGAAGGCTGCCTGGCGTGAATTACTTCCAACGCTTTGGGCCCGTCTTCGCATTGGCTACATCGATATCCGGCCGATGTCAGCAATTGCGCCAGGATTTTGCGACTCATGGCGTGATCATCTACCACTAAAATCTGTACACGGGAGTTGTTCGACATCTCTTCTTTGGATTCGGATGAAAAGCGCTCCATCATTGTATTCGTGTCGATCTTTTCCGACGCATTGGCCTTGAGGAGGATCGCGATTTAGTGATTGGCAACGAATCGGACTGTGGATACGTTGTGAGAGCAATCCTACTTATGAAATTCTCACTCTCGCTTGCCCTGTTCACGGCTTTCTTTGTTGCATCATGCGCTCAAGAGCCGCCGCAACGCCCTCCTCAACGCGTCGCGACTTATTCGCCAGCCCAAACTCAGGAATACCCGCCGCCGCAACAGCCGTTCAATCCAAACGGACCTGTTCAGCCTCCCGCCACGTCGCAGCCGCAGACTGCGCCTTCACCTCCTCCAACGGCTGCCCCAACGAAAGTTGCAAAGGGAGACTATCCGTACGGAATTCCTGTCCCTGGCAAACCTCATTTGGTGGAAAGTCCCTATTCACCTGGCAAGTACGTTGATGTGGAAGGATTCCCCCCAGGAACTGAAGTGAAGGACCCTTACACCGACAAGATTTTTCTGGTTCCGTAAATTTTGCCCGACGCCAGCGGCCCTGGCAAAATTGACCTGAAGGTTTTTAGGGACTTGTTCTTAGGGGGAGTGAGGCTGGACAATCGCGTCTTGTATCCGATGCTGATCTTCGCGCCGGGATGACGCCTTCCTCTGGCCAGAAAATTTCAAACTTCGTTTATGGAATTGCGGATCAAACGCGCCCCTCGAATCGATATCGAAATCACCGTACCGGGCGATAAGAGCATTTCGCACCGCGCCGTTATTATCGCCGCTTTGTCCAATGGCACATGCACATTGCGCGGCTTTCTCCCGAGTGAAGATTGCATGCATACGGTCAATGCGATGCGCGCTTTGGGTATCAAGATCGAACAGCCTGAGCCGGACACGCTAATCGTCCATGGGAAAAAGCGTGTGCTTACGCCCCCTAAAAAGGACATTGATTGCGGAAATTCCGGTACGACCATGCGGCTCCTCGCTGGCTTGCTTGCCGGGCAAACATTTGAGAGCCGCCTGGTGGGCGATGCCGGGATCTCGAGACGTCCAATGGACCGCGTAATTGCACCGCTTCGTCGGATGGGTGCAAACATCGTGGCCGAAGGGCCGGAACAGACGTCGCCACTCCGCATCCATGGCGGCTCGTTACGTGGAATTCACTATCGTCTGCCCATTGCGAGCGCCCAAGTCAAGGGGGCGTTGCTCTTGGCGGGCCTCTTTGCCAGGGGGAAGACCACCATCGAACAGCCGTCACCCACGCGAAATCATACCGAGGTGCTGCTTAACTATTTTCTTGTTCGCACAGTACAGGATGACGATGGCAACGTCACGGTATTCGGCGACCAAGTTCCGGAGTCGCGCGACTTTACCATTCCGGGCGATATTTCATCGGCCGCCTTTTGGTTGGTCGCTGCCGCGGTACAACCGCGCGGGCATCTGCTCGTGCGCGGAGTTGGCCTGAACCACACCAGAACCGCCTTTCTTGGTATTTTGCTGCGAATGGGCGCGCAGGTGCGGGAAGCCATCGAAGATGTCGATCAACATGAACCCAGCGGAGTCGTCGAGGTCACGGGGGTGCCCCTCAAAGCCACCGTTATGCAGGGCAAAGAGGTATCGCAGTTTATTGACGAACTGCCGATCCTCGCAGTCGCAGGCGCTTTGGCAAATGGCCAGACAATTATTCGTCATGCCCAGGAATTGCGCGTGAAAGAAACCGATCGCATCGCCGCCATCGCACACAATTTGCGCACCATGGGCGCGCAAGTTACCGAAATGACTGACGGCCTCCAAATTTATGGCCCGGCTTTGCTCCACGGGGCGCGCGTGGCGAGCTTTGGCGATCACCGAATCGCGATGGCTTTTGCCATCGCTGGTTTATTCGCCGAGGGCGAAACCATTGTTCAGGATGCCGACTGCATCCGCGAATCTTATCCGGGATTTGAAACCGTGCTGGAAGAGTTTAGCAACCCGAGACGGATGCAGATCAGCACGCCTGTCATCGGCTCACTTGCTCCTGCTCCGGTCGAGGAAGCGTAATTCAGAGGCCGCAGCGGTCACCTTCGACTTGTGAGGCGTATTGCGTCGCCACGAGAACGGTGGCTAAAGTTGCCTCGCGTCATGCATTTCATCCCGCAATCTTCTCATCGCGTCGTCGCTATTGATGGCCCGGCGGCCTCCGGAAAGAGTAGCGTCGCGCGAAAGCTTGCCCAGCGACTGGGTTTTGCTTACGTGAATTCGGGGGCGATCTATCGGGCAATCACGTGGTATATCCTGCAAAAGGGGATAGACACGAGAGATGTACGCCACGTCACCCAGGCTACGGAGTCTGCCCATATCGCCTGCAGCCTTCAAAACAACGAGTCGCGCATCTTTATCGATGACGTCGATCCGACCGATTATCTGCGTGACGACCGCGTGAACGACAGTGTCTCTCAAGTCAGTAGGCTGGCCCGAGTCCGCGAAATTGCGGTGCAGAAAATGCGTGATTGCGTGCGCAATCACGACGTGGTCGTGGAGGGCCGGGACATAGGTTCCATTGTCTTTCCAGAGACTCCTTATAAATTTTATATCGACGCTTCGCCCGATGTGCGTTTGCGCCGTCGTGCCGCGCAGGGGGAGCGCGATGAAATTAAGATGCGTGACCACGCCGATTCTTCGCGGCCGGTCTCACCGCTGGTCATCGCACAGGATGCGCACGTCATCGATACCTCGCATTTAACACTCGAGGGAGTCGTCAACCAGATCATTGCCCGACTCAAACAAAACGGCCTCCACGTTTCCACCTGTTTCAACGTTTCAACCATGAACGTTTACTACTGGCTCGGGTACCATCTCTCTCGCCTGATTGGCAGATTGTTTTTTAGTTTCCAAGTAATTCATCGGGAGCGGATGATTCAAAATGGTCCCGTAATTCTCGCGATGAATCACCAGAGTTACCTCGATCCGCCACTTGCCGGTACCACGTGTGATCGGCCGATCTATTTTCTGGCGCGCAAAACGCTAATGGACATACCGCTGCTCGGCTGGCTCTTACCCAAGCTAAATGTCATCCCAGTTAATCAGGAAGGAATCGACCGCAGCGCGCTCAAGGCCCTGATTCGCGTTCTCAAGTCGGGGAACGCGGCACTGGTTTTTCCCGAAGGCGCCCGGACGCTCGACGGTAATTTGCAACCCGCACAGCGGGGATTGGGGCTCGTGATCGCAAAAACGCTTGCCCCGGTCGTGCCGATGCGAATCTTTGGCGCCCACGAAGCCTTACCGCGGGGTGGTGGTGGTTTGCACTTTGTGCCAATAACCATCGTGATTGGAGAACCAATTTTTTTTACGACCGCCGACGTCAAATCGACAGCGAAGGATATTTACCAGCGATTAAGCCAGCGTGTCATGGATGAGATCGCGGCATTACGTTTAGAGTGAATGCAGTTTGCGCGCACAAGCCGGACATCGATAGTCAAATGTGAATTCAATGCATCCGGCTGGCGAAGCGCCACCACCATCCCAAGTTCCGAAGAGTGGTGTTGTGCTCATGCTCATCATCCTCGGAGCAATGGCGCTCCTGGCTGTATATGCCAATATCCAGCGTTTTCGGCGGGAGCAGATCGAAACCGTAGTCGTGATGCCGACAACTTCGCCTTCGACGCCGCCGCCTTGATTCTGCTTCTACCGGCGGAGGTTTTGTTTCCTTTGTTCGAATAACGAAAAATGGAGGGGGGTCTAATCCTGACATGAAGAACCTTTTCGCCCTGCCGGTAATTATTTCTTTGGCGATATTTTGCTCCTGCCAAAAGCAGCAAACCGAGGAAGAACGGAAGGCTGAAGTCGAGCGACAGGTACAGGAACGTTTGGCTGCTGAACGACAGGCTCAGACCGAGCAACAACTTACTCAACGGGAAGCCGAACTCGACGCGCGTGAAAAAGCGTTGGCTGAAAAGCAACGAGCCGCAGAGGGCGCATCCGTCGTCGAAGCTTCAGAGACGCCGCCACTATCTTCCGGAGCGGACGCTTCTGGAAATGTACCGACAGCATCCTATTCGATCTTTTACAGGAAACTCGAGCCGTTATGGCGTCTGGCGTGAGACGTCGAGCTACGGGTATGTCTGGCAGCCACAGGGCGCCGAGCGGTCGCGCTCGTGGCGTCCTTACACCAACGGCCGCTGGGTTTACACCGACGCGGGCTGGACTTGGATATCGGAAGAGCCGTTCGGCTGGGCTACCTACCATTACGGGCGATGGGCGCGGTTGCGCGGCATCGGATGGGTTTGGGTGCCCGGAGATGAATGGGCGCCCGCGTGGGTATCGTGGCGCAAGAGCAATGATTATGTCGGTTGGGCCCCGCTGCCTCCCGAAGCGCGTTTCGATCGACGCGCCGGTATTCATAACTGGGCTGACAATTATTACGATATCGGCCCGGACCAATACTGTTTCGTTCCCACGAATCAATTTGGCGCGCGCCGTATTGAGACAGCCGTCATTCCGGTCCAACGCAACGTGACGATCGTCAACGAGACGACAAACGTCACCAATCTCACTTACAGCAATACGACGGTCGTAAATCAAGGTCCAAGCTACGACGAACTGCGCGCCCGCAGTCAGCAGCCGATTGAACGCCTGCGGCTCGAGCGCCAGATCACCGCGAACGTGGACGCAGAAACGCCACGTGCGGTTATACGAGGTGAAGTTGTTCAGGTCCCGGCTCCAGTCATCGCGAGAGCGCAGCTGGCTGAACGTCCGCGGAACGTGAAGGAAACGGTCGCTCAGACGATTGTCGAACGTGGCTGGGAGGGAATCGCGGATCGGCAAGCAGCCGAGAAGGCGCGAGCGAAAATCAAATCGGAAGCCACGCCGCCACCGGATACTCCGCCAAAAACTTTCGTGAGACCAACACAAGCAACGGCTGAAACTTCGCCACCAGCCTCGAAACCTGCATTGGCATCTCCGGCGGCTTCGCCAACGCAAACGCCTTTGGCAGGTCCAACGTCGCCATCACGGCAAACGCCTCCAGCCGCGTCGCCCAAAATTTCCGCATCTACCGCAACGGTCTCACCCACTGCGCCATTGCACGGCCCCAGAGCTCTTACAACTGCCAGCCCGGCACGGGAATTAGTTCCATCCCCCACAGTGAGGGCGACGCCGCCATCACGCCAGGCGCCGGTCGCATCGGACACGACAACTGCAACGCCGCTACAGCGAGCCACGGCAACTCCGCATCCTCGCGAAACAACCACCGTGCCGCCGCGGGCAGCGTCTTCACCGACACCACATCTGGCCCCGGCAGTCGCTTCGCCAGTCGTGACCAAAGTCCCAACTCCTTCGGCGGAGGCCGCGAAGCCAGGATCGACACCGGCTTCGCAGGTATCCGACCGTTCGCCTCAAAGTAAAGATCAGCGCAAGGCACAAAGAGTATTAAGGAAGCAAGAGCGAGTCACAGAGGGGCAGCAAAGCAAAAGTCAGCCTGGAAAAGCGGAAACACGCGGCGCGGAGGCATCTCCTGGCCAAAGCGCGACTGCGACACCGATGACTTCGCCGTCGCCCACTGAATCGCCTGGGAAGGAAGAAAAGAAGAAACGCAAACGCGATCGCGCCGGAGTGGGTGAAAATGATTAAGCCAGCGCGTCATGGAATGCGAATTAACGCGTTTACGCGGGTAGTTTCGGCATCTATCCGGTACAGTGACTCGCGCTCGGCTGCGTGCTTGCTTATTCGCTTCGTTCAAAGAACAGCCAATCATAATTGGAATTCCAGGGGCGAGTGTGCCCGATGTTGCCCTTTTCTCCCGCGCATTCCTACGGACGCTCGGCCGCGAGCTGGCGCGCGTACTGGAGCGTGTCGATTGCATCCACATTTTTGTCGCGCCGGATCGCTTTGATTCTTGGGAAGCGCAGCGCGAGTCCACTTGCATGGCGGGTGCTCGGCTGGATGGAATTGAACGCCACTTCGAGCACAATGTCCGGTTTCACCTCGCGATATCGGCCGTGGTCCGCAATGGTGTTCTGCTGGAAGTGCTCGGTTAATTCCGCAATCTCTGCGTCGGTCAACCCGCTGTAAGCCTTGCCAATGGGCAAAAGTTCGCCAGTGGCTTCATCGCGTACGGCAAACGTATAATCACTCAATACATTATTGCGTTTGCCATGGCCAAGCTCGGCCGCGACCACCACCACATCCAGCGTCGCCAATTCCTTCTTTAGTTTGAACCAAAACATTCCGCGGCGCCCCGGTGAATAAAAACTTTCCGGGTCCTTAATCATGAGACCTTCATTCATGCGACGGCGCGCCTGTTGGAAAATTTGCTCGATTTCGGCGGCAGAATGCGCGGGAAATACCTCGGCAGTTTGGAAATACTGTGGCAGGCGCAAGCTGCCAAGCCATTCGCGCCGGCGCCGTAATGGAGTTTTCAGCAAGGAGCGTCTGTTCAGCCATAGAAGATCAAAAATGATAAACGCGACCGGCACATCCGCCGTGGCGCCCTCAAACAAATCCGCGACATCACTTTTCCGGCCGAGCCGCTTTTGCAGATCGAAGAAGGTGAGCCTGCGACCTTCTTGGAAAGCAATAATTTCACCATCCACAACCAGCTCTTGCTCGAACTTCTTTGCTTGCTCCGACAGCTCTGGAAATTGATCAGTGATACGCCGCAAGTCGCGCGAAAAAATTTCCACTCGTTGTCCGCTACGATGAAGCTGTGCGCGAATACCGTCGAATTTATCTTCCACGTGAACTGTAGCTGCCGTCCCCTCGTCACGGTTGGACGAGCGCTCACCAACGAACCGTTCCCACACGGCTTCTGCTGTCGGTTCGGGAGTCGCAAGCATGCACTTAATGGGACGAAAGATGGACAACTCTGCGCGATGTAATTCTTTTCGGGAGGCAAGCGTTGCGGTGGCGCCGATATCGCCCAGAAGCATGTTGGCTTCCTTCACTTCATCAAGGGGCGCCTCAAATGCGTGGGCAATCGCTTCTTCGACCAGTCCCTCCCGCAAACCGATGCGTAAGTCCCCGCTGAGAATCTTGACCACGTACTGACCCTCTCGCGCAGAAAGCGTGGCAAGGCGCGATCGTAAGAGTTCGGTTTTGGCCACGGCACTCCGTGCTTTGTGCAACGCATTAAAGAAATCACGCGACTGCTCCAGCGTGAATGGTTCGGGCTTGATGCGTTCGTGCAAGGCTTCTAAGGCTGTCTTGCCCGCATCTCCATGACCATGGGCCATGCGGTGAAATTCGGCCTCACTCAATTTCGACGCTGCCATCATTGCGCGGTAAATGATTGATCCTCCCACTTGCAATGTGCGGAGATCGCTCTGAGCAAACGCGTGGCCGGTAAAATAAGTCGTCGCAATGGGAAGTTGCTCTTGATCGAGCGTGCGCAAATAATCCGCGAGCAAGCGGATCTTCTCCAATTTGGCAGGAGTTGCTGCGATCTGTTCCCCGACTGTCGCGAATTTGGCGAACTCGGAGAGCGTCTCGTACGCATCTCGCGCAAAGGAGGTTCGCGAAGGCGGAACACCTTCGCCAGCCCCCGAGACGGGTGCGCGACCTAGACCCAAGAATTCCATTTGATTTTCTTTATTCAGCGCCCAAGCCTCGATGCCGCGTTCGCGCAAATCGCGCGCAAACTCGGCGGCGAAGCCATGAATGGTAAATACACGTCGGGGGCGCACCAGCTGGACATAGCGAATCAAGTCCGTGTAATCAGCATGATCTGAGAGCGGAAAAGCTGCATCGACCTGGTAGCGATAAAGTGCATTCGGATCCACTGCCCACCCGCTGATCATTGCGACCCGTTTGCGCGGAATTGTTTCCAGCATGCGCGATCGATTTGCGCTGGGCGGACAGATCAGAACTTTCCCCGCGACATCATCGGCGTTGTAGCGGACGTATTTGCAAAACGCCTGGCCGAACTCCTCATAAATGCGGGTCATCTTATAAGCGGAGCTGTGTAGCATGGGCGTGAGGCCAACTCCCTCGAGCGAGCACAATATTTCCTGCGCCTTGCCTAATGAGTAACCCAGGAGCACAGGCACTTGATCGTCGTCGATTGCCTCGCGGCAGAAAGCGACCACCTGCTCGACAACCCGTTCAGTGGGCGGAAATCGATAGCGGGGCAGGCCAAAAGTCGTTTCCATGATGAGTGTATCGGCCTGGCGCCACTCCGCCTGCTCGGCGGATTTCCCCGGTCGCAGTTTGAAATCCCCCGTGTAAAGCAGTGTCTCCTCACCAGCGAAAAGGAGACACTGTGCCGAACCAAAGATGTGGCCGGCGGGTAGCAACATGAGATCGAACCCTCGCACCGTTCGTCTTTCACCAAATGGCAGGGCATGCTCTGTCCGTTCGCCCGGAAGTCGGCTTTGCATCAAACGCGCCGTGCGCTCCGAGACAATGACCTCATCGTGTAGCGCGATGTGGTCCATGTGCGCGTGTGAAACGAAGGCGAAGCGTTTTGCGTCCCAAGGATCGAGCCACAAATCCTGCCGCGGCAGATAAATACCCCGCTCAAACCGAACATCAATCATCAAATGAAGTTTACTTTCAGATTCGCGCGAGTTCCATAGGACCTATAAGACGTATTCGACATATGGGTTGCCCGTTGACACCTGATTCAAGAGTCGGCTTTATTAGACAAATGAGGTTTGCTGCCCAAGTCTTCGCCTTGATCTTTTTCGCCATCGGTACTTCCGGTGAGGGCGCCGTCGAAGAACCGAGAATTGTCGAAAAAGTGACGCCACTCCAGCTCGCGTTGAGCAAAGATTTTCAGTTTCGAAAAACGAAGCTTTACTTTCTGAGCGAGAAGGTACCAAAAAAAGAAGCACCCCGCACCTCAAGCGCCCTGAAACCGGGAGGTTCAAGCACAGCGCCGTCCCAAAAGACACTGACGCTTCAGGATGTGCCAATCACGTTTGAACGGCAATACCGGCTCTATGGGGCCGTGACCGCGCTGGATCAACGTCAACGTTTCGGCGATTACTTCGATTTCTTTTGGCGCGCCAAACGGCCGGCCGATGTGACCGTGCGGCTCGAGTATCGCCAGGAAAAATTACACGACCATGTCCAGGCGCAGGAGATTTCCTACCGAAACGTGCGCGGCACTCGTAAGACAGAGTTCAAGGTCGTCGGCGACGATTATCTTGACGACGGGCGAGTGATTGCGTGGCGGTGTTTGTTGATCGAAGGTGGACGGATCGTGGCAGAAAACCGCTCCTACATGTGGGAGTAAACGAGACCAGCTCTCTTTGGAAGATACGGCTTTCTGACTTCTCCGATTCGAATCAATTCTGGAGTCTTCCCGAGACTGGCCAAGTTTGACAGTCTGGCTCTTGATCTTGTATCTTAAGGTGAGCAAACGTGGAGTCATCGATTCAAGTAGGGGTAAATGGTCCGACCGTATGGGTGAAAGTAGAGGGAAAAGGTAGTTTCCTCAATAGCGGCAACCTGAAAGAGTTTGCGCGCGAGATGTTGGACCGCGGTTATCGCGAGTTTGTCATTGATTTGGCGGATTGCGCGATGATGGATTCCACATTCATGGGAACAATGGCCAGCGTGGCGTTGCGCTTGAAGGAGCTTGGTCGAGGTCATCTTCATGTCGTTCACTGCCGGAATCGCAGCCGGGATCTGCTCTCTGGGCTTGGCCTCGATCAAATATTCGACATTCACACCAATGGCTCGACTGCGCCCGAATGTGAGTCACTCGAGCGCGGGTCTGGGGACCAGTCGCGAGAGAACAGAAAAGAGGAGCAAGCCCAAACGATGCTGGAAGCGCACGAAGCCCTTTGCGAAGCGGCGCCGGAAAATCTCTTTCGTTTTAAGGACGTTCTCGATTACCTAAAACAAGACCTTCATCACGAGACGCCTTCGAAGTAAGCTGGCCCCTCCATCATGTGGCCGACTCTTCTTTTCGGACTGCTTCTGGCGTCTGTGGCCGGATGGATTTTTACCGCCTACTACCAGGCGCGGAGAATTCGAAGGCTGGAACGCTCCCATGAGGAAATTCAGGTCGAAGAAACTCTGGTTTTTGATTTTCTGCACGGGCTCGGCGAAGCCTTCAGCGGAACCATTCGACCTCAAGAATTGCATCGCCTCATCGTCGAAGGGGCAACGCGCATTCTCGACGCACACGGTGGCTCGCTTTATATGACCGATCGTACCGGCGGCAAGCTTACTCCAGCCTTTATCTCCAAGGGTTGCCCACCGCTGGTGGATGTTCCGCCAAATATTTTGCAACAAGCAGCCGCTGCGCCCATCACCCTTGAGAGTTATCTACGGCTGCATTCGGTTACTCCGGGCGAGGGGTTGATCGGGCGCGTCTGGCAAACAGGACAATCCCTTTGCTTGAACGATCTCTCAGAAGTGTTGGAGTTGGCGAAATTGTGGGGCAGTGCTTTTGGCGCTGCATCAGTCATGGCCGCCCCTCTCTCCTACGCAAAACAAGATTTGGGCGTGCTTGCCGTCGCCAATGGTCCCCTGGCCGCACCATTTTCGCAGGGCGATTTCGTTGTTTTTAAATCGATCGCCGAGCAGTCTGCCTTTGCCCTCTATAACGCCATTATCTACTCGATGGCGAACGAAAAGAAGCGACTCGACCACGATCTCGAAATCGCACGCGATATTCAGCGAATCTTGCTTCCCGCCGAAGCGCCTGCCATTAACGGATTTCAGATCAGCGGCCTTAATGTGCCCGCCCGCCAGGTGAGCGGCGATTACTTTGATTATATCCAAGTCGATGAGGAACGGCTCGGCGTGGCGATCGCCGACGTTTCGGGCAAGGGCGTCCCCGCGTCGCTTATCATGGCGATTTGCCGCAGCGTGTTGCGCGCTGAAGCGGCGCGGAATCCTTCTCCGGCCGATGTTTTGCGAAAAGTGAACCGGCAACTCTATCCCGACATCAAGGAAGACATGTTTATCAGCATGGCCTATCTCATCCTGGACCATCAACGCAACGGGGTTACGCTAGCGCGCGCCGGGCACGATGCGCCATTACTCTACAAACGAGCGTCTCAGAGTGTTACGCCGTTGAAATCGCCGGGAATGGTCGTAGGAATTGACAGCGGAAATGTGTTCGATAGGCTTACCACCGATTTCGCCGTCCCGCTCGAACGCGATGATTGCTTGGTTCTCTACACCGACGGCGTGACCGAAGCGCTCAATAGCGCCGGAGATGAATTCGGGCTGGATCGCATGATCCAATCGGTTCGCGCCAGCGCGAGCGATGGCGCCCAGACAATTGTGAAAAGAATTATCGAGGATGTGCGCAATTTTATCGGTTCACTTCCCCAAAATGACGACATCACCTTGATTGCGATTCGCAAAACATGAAAAAGATTCCTGCTGAAAAAGACAGAGAAATGAAAGAGCGGGCATCGACCGAGACGGAAGATGCAACGGCCAGCTTGCAAGCCGACCTCGATCGGTTTCGCGATCTGGCGCTGCGCAGTCAGGCTGATTTCGAGAATTACAAAAAGCGCGCTGCGCGCGAAAAAGAAGAGGCTGTCAAATACGCGAACCGCTCGTTACTGGAGAAGCTGGTGGGGATTGTGGATAATTTTGAGCTCGGTCTGGAAGCCGCGAAAGGGGAAAGCGAACAGTCTCCCGTTTATTCCGGGATGAATATCGTATTGAAACAACTCAACGATCTCCTGGTCGAAAACGGACTGCAAACCATCGAAGCAGAGGGAGAGACTTTCGACCCAAATCTGCACGAAGCGATTGCGCATGAGCCGAGCAATCAAGTTCCCGAAGGTGTGGCCTTGCGCCAGGTCCGCCGCGGTTATCGATTTAAAGACAGGTTGCTCCGGCCTGCAAAAGTGGTCGTTTCCAGCGGACCACCAAAGTAAGTGAGCCTTCTTGCTTGCTTCGCCCATTAGTTCCATAGGTCACATAGAACTTAATCGGTCACATGCCGACGAAGAAACGCGACTACTACGAAGTTCTGGGCGTTGGATCAAACGCCTCCGAGGAGGAGGTCAAACGCGCTTACCGCAAGCTGGCAGTAAAGTTTCACCCCGACAAAAATCCGGACGACCCGCATGCGGAAGAAAAGTTCAAGGAACTTGGGGAAGCTTACGATGTTCTGATGGATCCGGATAAACGCGCGGCATACGATCGCTTTGGCCACGCCGCGTTTGCCCAGGGCGCAGGAGTTGGACGTGGTTTCCATGATCCGTTCGAAATTTTCCGCGAAGTCTTTGGTGGGGGCGGATTCGGCGGCGGAATTTTCGAGACATTCTTCGGAGGCACCGGCGCGCGCTCGGAAGATCGCCAGCGCGGATCTGATTTGCGTTACGACATGCAAATCGAGCTCGAAGAAGCGGCCTTTGGCGTCGAAAAAGAGATTGAAATCGAGAAGCTCGATACCTGCGCCAAATGTCATGGCAGCGGCTCTGAGCAGGGTTCGCGTACGATTCGCTGTCCCACCTGCGACGGCCGTGGTCAGGTGATCAGTTCGCGCGGATTTTTTCACGTTTCCCAAACCTGTCCCCGCTGTCACGGTGCCAGCGAAATTATCGAGAAGCCTTGTCCAAAGTGCCATGGGGAGGGACGCGTGGAAAAACCAAGCCGCGTCAAATTGAAAATCCCGGCCGGGATCAGGGAAGGCGCGCGGCTACGATCCTCACACAATGGCGAGGCCGGGGTCCGTGGCGCGCCTCCGGGCGACCTTTATGTCGTGATTCACATCAAGGAGCACAAAATCTTTCAGCGCGAAGGAGACAATCTTTACTGTGAAGTGCCTATTCCTTTTACAACCGCGGCTTTGGGCAGTGAAGTGCCCGTGCCGACACTGGAAGGCAAAGCACACCTGAAATTGCCCGCCGGCACTCAAAGCGGGCAGGTGTTCAGGCTGCGCGGCAAAGGAATCATAAACGTCAATGGCCGCGACCGCGGCGATTTACTTGCGCGTCTGATTGTCGAGGTCCCATCGCACCTCAATGCCGAGCAACGTCGCAAACTCGAGGAGTTCGCCGCGCTTTGCGGCGAGGAAAACACTCCGTTGCGCAAAAGCTTTTTCGAACGCGCGAAAGAATTTTTTAGGTAAAGGATTCGGTTTCAGAGTTGGGGTTTTAATATTCAAGCTCGCTGCCGTGGTCACCTATTTCTGAACGCTCGACCGCCAAACTCTGCCGCTTCTCTCACAGATGGTTAACGATCCTGTAAAACTGATCGAATGTCCCAGGGACGCCTGGCAGGGCCTCAAGAAACAAATCCCGACCGAACTAAAGGTTCGCTATCTTCGCGCGTTGATCGAAGCGGGCTTCAAACACATCGATGCCGTAAGTTTTGTTTCACCGAAGGCTGTTCCGCAGATGGCCGACAGCGAGAAGGTGCTGGAGCAAACGGGTCCAGCCCGGGATGTCGAAATCATCGGAATCGTAGTAAACGAGAGGGGTGCAGAACGCGCTATTGCAACCCAGGCTGTGAACACCCTTGGCTATCCCTATTCCATCTCGGCGACTTTTTTGCAAAAAAACCAGAATCAGACACCCGAGGAATGCTACAAAGTTTTGCAGTCAATTAAAACAAAAGCTGATGAGTCAGGCCTCGGCATGGTCGTTTACATTTCCATGGCATTCGGCAATCCGTATGGCGATCCCTGGAATGAGGGCAAGGTGAGTGAGGCAATTGAGAAAATCGCCAACCTCGCGATCCGATCTATCTCACTGGCTGACACGGTCGGTGTCGCCGCCTCCGATCTGATCAGCCGGGTGGTACACTCGGTAACGAGCCAATACGCGAGCTACGATATCGGTGTGCACATGCACAGCGCGGGCGGCGAAGCTTCAGCCAAAGTGCTCGCTGCATACGACGCGGGTTGCCGCCGCTTCGACTCGGCCATGGGTGGCCTCGGCGGATGCCCCTTTGCGCAGGACGCGCTGATTGGGAACATTCCGACTGAGAGCGTAATCGAGTCGCTTGAAAAACGAGGGGTGGAGCTGCCGATAGGCAAATTGCTGCAGAATGTGTTGGTGATCAATTCGCTCATCGCATCCGACTACCAATAAAGAAACCAGGGTGCCTGTCCCATAACTCCCATCGCCGTATAGGTCATATCGCCCGTGCATCGCTTCTACATTTCGCCGGAGAATTGGAACCCGGACACGCTCGCGTTGACGGGATCGGAAGCCCATCACGCACGCGATGTCTTGCGCATGAAGCGCGGAGAGAAGCTTGTCCTCTTCAACGGAGGCGGCCGCGAAATCACGGCCGAAATTATCAATGCTTGCAGTAGCGAAATTCGTTTGCGGAAATTGCACGAGGCCAAAACACCCCCATTGCGCTGCCGAATCGTTTTGGGACAAGCAATTCCGAAAGGAAAAAACATGGAGTTGATCGTCCAGAAGGCGGTCGAGATCGGTGCGGCCGAGATTGCGCCGATCATTTCCGATCGGACCGTGGTGCAGGTTGATTTTGAAAGCGCCGCACAAAAGCAGACGAAATGGCGGCAGATCGCGATCGAGGCGGCCAAGCAATGCGGCCAGAACTGGCTGCCCCGCGTGCGCGCACCGAGGAAGCTCCCGGAATTCTTTGATGCGGTAGAGAAGGATAACGCCCGATTCGATCTTCGCCTGATCGGCTCGCTTCAGCCCGACGCGCAGCACTTAAAGAAAATCCTCGCAGACTATTCGAGCCAACACGAGCATCGTCCGCAAAGCGTTCTGATGCTTATTGGCCCGGAAGGAGATTTCACGCCTGCGGAACTTGCACTGGCCCGCCGCCATGGGTGCCGCCCCATCACTCTTGGCCCAATCATCCTGCGGGTAGAAACCGCCGCGATCTATTGCCTAAGTGTTCTTTCGTACGAGTTACTGACATAACAGCCCATAGCTGCATGTTCCCGGCTCAACTCGATTATCGCGGTGAATCTATTCGGCCATCGCAGCTTCGGCAGATTCCAGAGAGCGAGCCGGAGCCGGCGCGGTCTCATCCGGCGGCGCGGGCTGGATTGAAACAATCGTAAATTGAGCGAGGCCATGCTCCGTGTTGAGGGAAACAGCGTCGCCAACTTTGTGCCCGAGCAACGCCTGCCCGATGGCGGTTTGATACGAAATGATGTGGCGATCGGGATCACCGTCCCACGCGCCGAGAATAGTGTAAGTTTCTTCTATTTTCGTCTCCACGGCACGCAGGGTGACGATTGTGCCGATCGAAACACGCGAGGTATCGATGTTTTCGAAAGATGTTCCGCGCGCGTTGTGCAGCATTTGTTCGAGCTCGGCTTTGCGTCGCATCAGCACGCTTTGCATTTGCTTGGCTGCCTTGAATTCAAAATTCTCGCTCAAATCGCCGTACGACCTGGCGAGCGCGATCTCCTTGGTGTTCGCCGGAATTTTTGCTTTCACAAGCTCCTCGTATTCTGCTTTGCGTCTTTCCAGGCTGCTCCAGGAAACGATTAACTGCGCGGTCTTCTCCTCCGGCTGCCCGCCGGTGATCGTGCCTTCCAGCTCCGGATAGACTTTGACGATCCGGCCTAAAAGCGAGCGTTTGGTTAGCTCGTCAAATAGCGGGCTTAATTGCAGTCGGCGCATCATGTCGCGCGCGATACCGACGTCCGCTTTCTTAACAATGTCCCCAAGTAATTGCCGATCTTCAACCAGCGCCCGCTGCAACTTGCTGGCGCGGCCGGGAGAGTTGTGTTGTTCGCGTTCGAGGGTCGCGAAAATCGCCCCGAGCAGGTCCGGTGTAATCAACTCGCTCCAGCGCTCCCGTTCGCTGCAGAGCCAGGCCAGCATCTCGCTGGTGGCGGAATGTTCGCGGATGCTCCGCTCGAGCATTGTCCGAAGCTCGGCATGTTGTCCGGCCTCGCTCAAGATGCGCGGAATTTGCGCGACCATGCGACCGTGATTCCCCTGCATCAATTGTAAGGCGCGCTCCGTCCAGCGGGGACCGAGAGCCGACGGTAACGCTTGCAAGACTCTTTTCTCTTTTGCCGCCGGCAATTTCGGCAAGACCGACGCTAACCGCTTCTCTTCCTCGAGAATTAATTTTGAAAGAGTCAGACCGATGTGCGTCGTATGCAGTTGTGGAACGCGTTCGAGCAAATCGTCGCGCGCGATGATAAGTTCGAACGCGAGTTCGGGATGCAATTTCTGGTTGCGCACCGCCATGTTCTCGATCGTTGCGATGATCGGCTGCAGTTGTTTTTCAGGTTGGTTGAATTGCGAATGGAATTTTAGGATCTGCTCGAGTGCCGCGATTTGCTCTTTTGGCTGCCGCGCTTTGTTGAACGAAGCAATTAGTTCATCGGCATGCGACACCCCTTCGCCGCGCAGTTGGATTGGCTCGGTCTTTTTCGCAGGAATGGAAAAAGCGCCGCTCGCTTTGAGTAACTTCTTTGTCGATTCCCACCAGCGTTTCCATTCTGCTTCGCTCAGAACATCGCCCACCAGCCATTCACCGATCTGGGCAGCCGTCGCCTGGCCGCCACGGCTTTCGATAATATTTCGCACCAGAGCTACTCGATCTTCCCCGGCGAGCTTTTTGATCAATGCCAGGTCGTTCGCCTTGCGTGCGAGAAAATGCTCCGAGGCAAGCGGTGTCAGGTTTTCCGCCGCGTACTGAACCTGCATGGGATGAGATTTCTTTCCTGTAAAATCGATCACAATCTGGTTGAGCAACAGGTTCCATTCGGCCACCCGGCCGAATCCCCAACTCCTGTGCAGACAAAACGTGCCTGGCTTTAATTTTTCGAGCTGCTCGGAGCCTTTTGCCGTGAGTTTTCCCGATTCAACAAGTTTTTGCAGTTCAGGATCCATTTACGGGACATGTGAGTCCCATGTGACCTATAGGTCGAATGAGCGCCTCTTGCAATTTGCGGTTGCCGCGCGCCTCGCGGCATGAAAACCTCGCAGCCGTGTCGACGAGTATTTGGTTTTGGATCGCCTTTCATATCGGTGTTTTTGTCGCGCTTACTGTCGATCTTGTCACCTTCAAGCATCGCGATCGCGAATTGAGCATGCGCGCGGCGGCGAGGCGGACTGCTTTATGGGTGCTGGTGTCGCTTGGTTTTAACGCGCTGGTCTGGCGTATCAAAGGACCACAGCACGGCCTCGATTTTCTTACCGGTTACCTCATCGAGTATTCGATGAGCATGGATAACGTTTTTGTTTTTGTGCTGATTTTCGCCCATTTTGGCGTCCCCGCCCGCGCT